>CAZPDA010000428.1:0-1504 GCA_964585115.1 uncultured Flavipsychrobacter sp. | reverse complement strand
ATAGTAAAGGGGTATATTTCACGTATGTAGTTAGTATTAGGATGATTAATTTTAGCCATGGTGAATTACATTACAGGAGTAGATCTTTTACTTCCGTTCGTACAGTTTTTACAATATCATAAAATAAAAGTATCTGTGTTTGCAGATGCTACTGTTCGTCAGGATGCTCTGGCATCTTTAATACACTTTTGCACACAAAGCTCTATCCCGCTTACGAACGATAACCCGGAAAATATTTACGACTGGTTACGAAGGTCGGGTGGAAAGATCAATTTTATTATAGGGTATAGTCATCTGTTGGATACACAGCGTATCAGCTCAAAACAATTACTGTATACCTACAATATCCATTTCGGTCCGCTACCTGAATATCGTGGAGCAAATCCTGTTTTCTGGCAAATAAAAAATGGTGTCAGCGAACTTGGTATTACCATACATCGCATCAATGAAAAATTTGATGACGGACCTGTATTTTGGAAAAAGAATATCAGACGAGAGCCATACTATAGCTATGGCATGGCTAACAGTATACTGTCTAACAATCTAATCGAAGGAGCCGCTTATCTTATTGACAGTGTTTTAAAACAGAGCGTCATACCTGTAATAAAACCGAAAGAAGATGCTGTAAGGAAATATTATCCTATACCTCAGTTGCATGATGTATTGATAGATTGGCAGGCAATGAGTGTAAAAGAGATTACCAACCTTATCCTAGCTTGTAACCCTTGGAATAAAGGTGCAATAACACTACTCAACGGTAGAGAAATAAAGGTGCTGGATGCAAAAGAGAAAGAGTTTGAAAATAACAGAGAAAATCCCACGGGAATGATATTGGATAATCAAGGGACTTTAGATGTTCAATGTATCGATAATAAAGTACTAAGCATTACTATGGTGAACATAGATGGGACATTTGTACCTGCAAGAGATATTGCATATTACGGTTTGCAAAAGGGTATGTGTTTCACATCTACCTTCAGATAATAATTTTACCGGAACGGTGGACCTGCTATCCATCCTACCACAGACATTCTTTTGCCTGATGTTACCGGTGTTACTCTGTGCAGTACAAATGAGGGAAATATAATGGCTGTTCCTTTCTTTTTTGAAACGTTCACAATATCATTCCCTTGGTGAAACTGTAGTTCACCACCTTCATATTCACTTGGATCTGACAGCTGTACCGTGATGCTCAATTTACGTGTGGAGTTATATTTATTGCCCGTATCCATATGCCATGCAAAGAAACCGTCTTTTCTATAATCTGTCAGTTGCAATTGTGAGTGAAATCCTAATATATCAAACTTGTATCGTTGATAGTTCAGTATGATACAGGTCATTCCTAGTTTGGTATATATCCAGCTGTTATCATGTTCATGTATGGGCATGATGTGAGACTTTCTCTTTTTTAGATCTTCTTTTTTTGTATCTGCAGAGCCTATTTTTCCATAGAACGATTTCTCCTCATTCCATAGAGTCCTTATTTTGTCTGCCTCTTTTTCAG
>CAZPDA010000427.1:0-1506 GCA_964585115.1 uncultured Flavipsychrobacter sp. | reverse complement strand
CAAGGGATGTATCATCTTATTTTCAAGCCAATGTTTTTATATAAAAAATGACATTAATTGTTGCTTATTTTTTACACATTTTTAGGCAGTTTTCCACATTGGTCATTTGTTGCAATAACTGCTCTTTATAAATACAATCTATATGGGCTGAATACCTATTAAGTCTGTTTACAACATGAAATACCTACATTTGCAATGTGGCGCGTGTAAAAGAACATAAAAAGGCTGTAAAACAGGAAGCTCCCATAGAGCGTATACTTGGGCAGAAAGCTTATGTATTGGACCGTGAGCAGCTATTTACCAACAAGTTGGCCTATGCTGAAAGAGTAAAGGTAAACTTCCCTGATGATGCTTGGCCTGAAGAGCACGCACGCCTGAACTTATTCCCAATAGCAGATGACCAGTTCTGCTTACAGCTATTATACCTAAAGCATACCGCTCAACCAGAAACTGCTGATATCTATTGGATAGAGTTTCAGCCGGACTTCTTTGAGCAGTATCCTCTAGACCTGCTTGTAGCAGAGCAGCCTTTCCGTTTCGACCAGGTTACCGAACAGCAATTCAACATCTGTAAGCAATCGGAGGTGTTACTAGGACAATTATCTAATAAGATAAACAGCTTTACTAAAGCACTGCAACAAACGGAGAACATCGTTCACTTACTACGTCGTGCAATAGATGCTATCAATGTACCGTTCACAGCTTGTCCGGTTCCTGCATGTCGCTTCTTAGCACATGAGAGCGAGCGCGATAAGGTAGTTGATGCTCGTAATATCATCCACGACAATCTTGACAGTCCGCTTACTATCAAAGAGCTCTCACGCCGTGTAGCTATGAATGAGTGCTACCTTAAAAAGGGCTTTAAAGCGCTGGTAGGCAAGACCATTCACGAATACACACAGAGCTTGCGTATAGCCAAAGCAAAAGAGATGCTACAAACCGGCATGACCGTATCTGATGTAGCTAATGAACTTGGATATAGCAGCATATCTCATTTTAGTACTGCCTTTAAAAAGGCCACAGGTACTAAGCCTTGTGAGCTATTACAGTAATATTTACCGATTATTTATTTGATGTACTTACCGATAACAGGGAAACTCTTTAGTTCCTGTCGTTCTTGCTTGAAGATGAACAGACCGTAAAGACCAAATAGAACTAGCCCTGATGCCAAACGCAACATAGAATTATCTGGTAGTACATATGCTACTAGTAGCGACTGGATGACAAACAATAGCAGCATTACGCCCAAATATTTACCAATGGTCTTTACTTCATAAGGTATAGGGTAGTTTCTCTGCCCCCAGAAGTAAGAGAAGCCTACCATTACAATGTTACACAAAAGCATACCCCAAGCGCAAGCTACATAGCCCCATATAGGTATGAACAACCAGTTGATACCTATAGTAACTACAGAACCGATAAGCATAATATAGGTGCCATAGTAGGTCTTGTCTATCAGCTTGTACCAAATAGTTAGGTTGGTATACATACCAAAGAATATATAAG
>CAZPDA010000426.1:0-1508 GCA_964585115.1 uncultured Flavipsychrobacter sp. | reverse complement strand
AGTAATTTTTTTACGTAAAGACTCTATACCGTTAGTACAAGCTGCCTTAGTTTTGTAGCCTTCGATAGACAGAATAACCTGACCATTACTTGCTTTTAGATTAAATTGAAACTCTCCGTTCTTGCGTTTAGAGATAACAAACTTTCCCATTGTATTCCTTATTTAAGATTAGTAAATATCAAGATTACACACTAAAATAAAAATTTTATTGAGCTAAGCTAGTTCTATAGCTGTTATTTTTATGTTGTAACCTTATTTAAAAACAACAGGGAACTACTAATGTTGAAGTAGTTCCCTGTCAGGATTAAAATAATTAATGCATGAGTAAGTTTACAGGGGCTGTAAATCAGGATGTAAAAGTACGTATATGTATAATGTTTAATGTTATCTCAGTGTCATTAGTTTAACTGAAGATTAGTCAATTATTGATAATCACACATTAAATCCCCCTTTTTGCTGCGTCATTTTTTATATTTTCAAGGTTTGATAAGAATCTGAAAATGAAGAGAAAACTACTTACCGCGATTTTATTGTTAGTGGCAAGCAGCACCTTTGCCCAGTTATCCCAATATTACAGAAGTGCTAATAACCCACTCTATTGGAAAAACCGCAAGCCTGACGCTGCCTATTGGCAGCAAGATGTGCACTATAAAATAAATGCACGAATTGATGAGAAGAAACATACCATAAAAGCAGAACAAAAGCTTGAGTATTGGAATAACTCCCCTGATACGCTGCACTATGTTTACTTCCATATGTGGCAGAATGCTTTTATAAAAGGCTCGTATTTGCATCAGCTTGAGGAAGCTAAAATGCAAAAAGCTTATTTAGGTAAGTATGAACGCAATGGCTTAGGTATAGTAGTGGAGCATCTGGAAGCAGGTGGTAAAGAAGCGAGACTAGAGCTGGATAATACAATACTCAAAGTTTATCTGCCAGAGCCATTGTACCCTAATAGTAGCGTGACCTTCGATATAGATTTTACTACATACTACGATAATGGTTCTACCAGACGCAGAATGAAGATGTACCCTGCATGGGGGTATATGCACTATAATGGTGTGCAGTGGTTTCCTAAAATGTGTGTGTACGATCGTAAGATGGGGTGGGATACTTATCAGCATTTGAATAAAGAGTTTTATGCAGATTTTGGTACTTATGAGGTGTCGTTAGACTTCCCATCAAACTATGTGGTAGAAGCTACAGGTGCGTTGAAAAATAGAGATGAAGTATTACCAAAAGAACTTAGAGAAAAGCTGGATGTAAAGAACTTTAAAGACAAACCATGGAATGAGCCTCCATCTGTTATCACTCCTTACAAAAAAGACGAACGTAAGGTATGGAAATTTGAAGCGAGCAATGTTCATGACTTTGCATTTACTGCAGACCCTTCGTATCGTATAGCTACTGCTTACTGGAATGGTGTGGAATGTGTAGGTATCTGCCAAGAGCCACACGCATCGCGCTGGCAAAACTCTGCTGAATATGTAGCTAAGATCATACAAACC
>CAZPDA010000425.1:0-1513 GCA_964585115.1 uncultured Flavipsychrobacter sp. | reverse complement strand
ATCTTAATGTAAAGACTACACCACTGTCGGTAACTACCATAGATACTTGTGGATCTGTTTTTGCTTTTTCAATACGAAACTTTCTTAGCATAATAGCCCACTCTTCATTAGCACCTTTGGTATATTCACCTACTACTTCATCGGCTACTTTCAATAATATCTCTCTGGTACGATTATAATTACTCCCAAACTGTACCGGTAGTTTTATCTCATCCCACAAAAAATTAAAGTCGCCTGAATAGTTAAAGACAGGTTCTTTAAATACAAAGCTATTGGCTACTAAAACTATTCTTCCATTATATAGATCACCATCTACCCATTCTCCGGTTTCCATTATCGTAGTACGCAGTACGCCTATGTCTATCACATCACCTTTTATACCTCCTAGCTGTACACGATCTCCCGTTTTATAAAAACTACCGAACACTATAGCCATCCACCCTGCTACACTTACGATCACTTCTTGCAAGGCAAAAGCGATACCGGCACCGGCAACACCCAACGCTACGGTAAGCCCACCAAGCTTGTCGTTATAAACAATAGTGACCATAAGCGCCATCAGTACAAAGCCTATGAAGGAGGTCAGCTTTCTGGTTTTATAGCGGGCTTCGTTGTTTTTTATTCTTGATGCTAAGCTTTTTTGCAGCACTTTTACGACACCCCATATCACGGCAATGCCTATGAAAACAGCAACCAAACGTTGTACTGTAGGATCGTATAGTATCTTATTTAGAAATTCTTCCATTGTATTATGATCAACAAGTTAGTAAAAGAAAGGTTGATGAAGCACGCTAGCTTATTGTCTTTCCGCAAACTCTTTAAATTGTGCAATGTATTTTTCGTTTATCTTATAAACTGTCAGGAGTTTCTTTGAGAACAGCAAACTGCAATTCAATATATCGAATTCTTAATATGGAGCCAAAACAATGAGATAGGATAGCTGTTTAATATTTGGTACTTTTCACTCCCAAGAATATATATATGCGTATAGCATTTGATGCGAAGAGAGCGTTTCAAAACCATACAGGTTTAGGTCATTATAGCAGGACGTTATTATCGTCCCTTATGTCTATGTATCCTGAGCATGAATACTACCTCATGGCGCCAAAGGTTACGGATACATTTTCGGTAGATCAATATCCCAATGCACATATTGTTTCCCCTACAGGAATGATGAAGAACTTTCGCTCTGTATGGCGTAGCGATTTGGTAAAGAAAGACTTGAAGCGCTTGGATATAGAACTCTATCACGGACTTAGCCATGAGCTGCCTATTGGCATCCATCAAACCAATATACGTGCAGTAGTAACGATACATGACCTGATCTTTGAAAGATATCCGGCACAGTTTGGCGAGATCAATACCAATATCTACCGGCGGAAGTTTAAATATGCCTGCCGCAATGCACACAAGATCATAGCCATCAGCGAGCAAACCAAAACAGATATTGTCAATTACTACAAGATAGATGCAGATAGGAGTCCTGGGAACGCCTTAAACATGACCAAATTCA
>CAZPDA010000424.1:0-1522 GCA_964585115.1 uncultured Flavipsychrobacter sp. | reverse complement strand
CTTCGTCAGTATCTGCCTCTTCTTGCTCCGGCTGCTCGAAGTCTAATAGGTCATTTTGTTTCAGTAGATGATACCATTTGATCATCTTCTTCATATCACTTACGTATACACGATCTTCATCAAAGTCCGGGAATACGGTTTTAAAGTAGTTTTTGATAGCCGCAGCGTCAGATTTTTTCCCATCAGGAATATCTGTCTTACCATCGTTCTCCTTCATTTTCAGAAATACTTCCTGCAATCTTACGTTGTCTGCAATGGTATACACTTCAATACTTTCCAAAGGGGTAACGTGATGGAGACGTGCAGAAACAAACTTTGTAGACTGGTCTGCTATGTCTCTAACAATAGCGCCATCGCTTTTTGTGGTTATCAATTGGTATAGACCACCTAATCCGCTTACTGATACTAGTTCTCTGTATTGCATATTCTAATAATAAAGGGGCAGCAAAAATAAAGGAATTAATATTAAATGCTCAATAGTGTGCCCAATATCGTATAAATAATGTGATTTATCGAATTAACGTAACGGTACCTTTGAATTGTACCTCTTCGTTGCCGGCATTACCACAGATACCTTTTACATAGTAATTATAGGTACCCATGTCTTGTGGTACGCCATTGTAGATACCATCCCACCCTTTGTTAAGGTCGGTTGAGGTAAATACCAACTGGCCAAACCTGTTGTAGATATTGAATATTTCCAACTTCAGGTCGCCTTTTACGAGGATCTTAGCAAACTCATTTTTGCCATCGCCATTTGGTGTAAAGGCATCCGGAATAAACACTTTACAACAATTGTTATAAATGATGATGGCACTTGTAGAATCTTTACAGCCATTATCATCTTCTACAAAAACAATGTATTTGCCATTAGGCAAGCCGGCAGCAACATCTCCGGTACGTGGCGGGTTGGTACTCCATGTATATTTATAAGGTTCCGTACCACCTATGGATGTAGCACTCGCTTTACCTCCGTCATCGTAACCCTCACAATCATTTGGCGTAACGGTGGTAGACACATGCAGTACTTCCGGTTCGGTGATGTTCACAACCGTATCTTTCTCACAGTTTTTGTCATCTATTACCGTAATGATATACTGCCCTACATTCAGGCCATTAAAGGTGTTATTTGGCGATGCACTTTGTACGCCTATTTTGTATTGCAACGGTTGGATGCCGCCAGTAGCATTTACTATAATAATACCATCGGAGAAAGCATTACAGCTTGCATTGGTAATATCCAGATCTTGTATAATGATTGGTGGATAGCCTGTAAGTTCAACTGTTGTGTCGTAAACACAGTTATTAGCATCTTTAACCGATACGGTATACATACCCGCAGCGATACTACTGAAAGTACCTGATCCCTGATATGCCCCGCTATTTAGTGCATATTGATATGGAGAAACGCCACCGTCGCCCTGTGCGTTGATCTGTCCATCTGCAAACGATTCGCAGGTAGGTGTTAGTAGATCAAGCCCTGATAAGATTAGCTTATCCGGCTCGTTGATGTCTATAAGCG
>CAZPDA010000423.1:0-1530 GCA_964585115.1 uncultured Flavipsychrobacter sp. | reverse complement strand
GAATGTATACAGGCATTGAGCTAAATGGCAAAATATTTTAATGGGACACTGATATGATATGTAGATAAAGGACATATCTTTGTTTTACAAAAAATAACAAAACACACAAACACATAGGTATGTCTGATAATAGGGTCTACTTCCCCAACCTAAATAGTATCAGGTTTTTTGCTGCATTAGCTGTAATCATCCATCATATAGAACTTACCAAATATTGGTTTCATCAACCCAATATCTATACCGTATCATTCGTAGGTGGCGTTTTCGGGCAGTTAGGTATCATTTTATTTTTCGTATTAAGTGGTTTCCTGATTACCTATTTATTACTTGAAGAGCAAAAACGAAGGGATTCTATATCTATTAAAAAATTCTATATCAGGCGTATTTTAAGGATATGGCCCTGATATTATTTGATCGTAGTGCTTGGGTTATTTATACTACCAAAGGTGCATTTTTTTGATGTTCCGGATATTTCTAACCACGTTCATGAGCATTTTTTCTCAAAGACCTTAATGTTCCTATCCTTTTTTCCTGATCTGGCCTATGCTGTATATGATCCTGTTCCTTATGCAGAGCAATCATGGTCAGTAGGTGTTGAGGAGCAGTTTTATCTCATATGGCCACTCCTTTTAGCCTTGGTAATCAATAGAAAGAAAACCCTGAGTATGCTTCTGGGTGTCATTATCTTTTATGTAGGTATTAAGATAGCAGCAACAATAGCCTATACGATGCATCCTGAAAATCGAGTTTTTGAGGAAATCTACTATTTCTGGAACAACTTCTGTATCGATTGTATGGCTATTGGTGGTATTGGAGCATACTTGCTCTTTTACCAAAAAGAAAAGGTACTTTCTATACTGTTCAATAAATACTTGCAAATAGGTTTATATATAACATTAGCAATCGTAACGGTAAAAGGTATGGCTGTACCTATGTTCAATTATGAGTTTTACGCGTTAATATTCGCAATACTGATATTAAACCTCGCTGCAAATAAGCAATCTGTACTAAACTTGGAGTATAAACCGCTCAATTACTTGGGTAAAATATCCTACGGGTTGTATATGTATCATAACATTATACTGGTTGTTGTATTAAAGTTCATGCTGTATTACAGTGGTGTGGCATTGAACTCCTTAACAGGAAATCTTATATACTACGGGCTGTCTATCACAGCAACTGTATTTATAGCATCTATATCCTACAGATTTATAGAGCGCCCATTCATCAGAGCAAAAGTGCGCTATTCAGAGGTGATAAGTGGCGAAAATGCTATTGAAAACATTCAACCTGAGACCGATGATAATAGGCTACTCACCGCTGAAACTGCTGTATTGACTGATAAGAATACAGTAAATTAGACATTGTTGCGATAAATAAGGGAGTATTACGTAACTTTGCGGCGCAAATAGGTTCTTATAATCAATGATCAGTAGAAGAAATATCCGCGTAAAAGTAATGCAGAGTTTGTACACCCTCTCAACTTTAGATGGAGAGAGCGTAGCAGCGAACAAGAGAACAGGCTCGGAT
>CAZPDA010000422.1:0-1532 GCA_964585115.1 uncultured Flavipsychrobacter sp. | reverse complement strand
ATATAGGCATCGCTACCGCCAAGCTCCAGCACTTGCTTCTTTACGTGACTAGCTGCTGTAGCGGCTACTTTCTTACCCGCTTCCGTGCTACCTGTAAATGTGATAGCTGCAATAGCAGGGTCTGCTATAATAGCTTCTATCCTAGATGATGGTACAATGAATGTTTGAAACAGACCTTTGGGCGCGCCTGCATCTTTTATTACTTTCTCTATAGCTCTGGCACAGCCGCTCACATTTGAAGCATGCTTTAGCACCATAGTATTACCTGCCATAAGTATAGGCCCTATAGCGCGGAAGACCTGCCAGTATGGGAAGTTCCAAGGCATGATAGCAAGTACTGTACCCATTGGCTGGTAAGAAACATAACTCTTACGTGCTTCCGTTTCTACCTTTTCGTCTGCCAAGTAACTTGCGGCATGCTCTGCATAGTATTCCAAGTTCCAAGCACATTTCTCTACCTCTTTTCTGCTCTGCTCTATTGGCTTACCCATTTCTGTGGTAGCCAGCTTAGCCAACTCCTCACTTTGTGCTCTTAGCTCCTTTGCTATTTTGCGCAATAATGCTCCACGTTGCTTGAAGGTTTGTAAACGCCACTCATCATATACTTTCTGAGAGAGCTTTAACCCTCTGGCAACTTTCTTCTCGTCATCTACTTTATATTCTTTAATTACTGCTCCTGTTGCAGGATTGATAGACTGTATCATATCAGACATAGCAAAGTGTTTGAGTAAAGGTACAGGTCTATTCTATGTCATTCTAATGATTTTCTCAACCTTAATATAACCTTTACTAATTAGGACCTGAACTGTTAATTATTTAAGAAACTGCTTGAGCATGAATACTAAACAGTCTATATTGGCTTGCTCAATAGGGTGCTTGGTAGCAGGCAGCATACCCATCTGTGCATTAGGCAAAGCCTTATAGATACGCACCGTTTCTTCCAGTGTTATCATATTATCCTTATCACCAAGTAATATCAACGATGGATTTTCAATATGCTCATAGTCTTCAGGCTTTAGTGTATTATTCTTCCCTAAACTATGCAACATATGCTGTGTACGTATCAGCAACTCTTTCCAGTCGTTAGGTTGATGACGCTTTTCTAGTGCAGCAGCAAATGCAGGAACTTTTTCTATTATTTTATTCGCGTCTATCATCTTCACCTCCTTAGCAGCGGTAGCCTCGTCCCAGTGAAATTTAGATGCCAATGTTACTATCTTCCCTACTCTATCGGGGTGATGCTTGGCTAAGAACATGGCAACATACCCACCCATACTATAGCCGAATATATCTATCTGTTTTATGCCATTTACATTTAGGTAAGACAACACCTCCTCAGCAAACATCCTTATAGAAAAATGGTCTTCTGGAAACGGCATGCCTCCATGACCCGAAAAATTCAGCGTAAGTGTCTTGAAGTCTTTATTCAGTTTTTCTTGTAAAGGCTTGAACTGGTCTGATGCTCCTATGGCCCCATGTAGTATCAAAAGTTGCTGCATAGGGTGAAGATAAAAAAAGAACCTCACGAAGAG
>CAZPDA010000421.1:0-1538 GCA_964585115.1 uncultured Flavipsychrobacter sp. | reverse complement strand
AGCAAGGCTTACTTATATAAAAAGAAGGGTATTAAGAAAAGCTCCAAAGTGTTATTGTTGACACCACTTAGCATAGACTTGTATAGTTCTATATTAGCATTGTTTTACATCGGAGCAACTCCTGTTTTTTTAGATGAGTGGGTTAGCATTGCTCGTCTAAAAGAGTGTTGCAAAGTTGTTCCTTGTGACGGAATCATTGCTCCTAAAAAAACGTTATGGTATAGTTACTTCATTAGTGCATTAAGAAACATTGATATCAAGATTAAGAGCAATGCAAAGGCAAACACTATTAGTAATATTCTACTGGAAAATATAGACGGTAATGACACAGCTCTCATCACTTTCACAACGGGGACTACAGGCATACCGAAAGCAGCCGACCGAACGCACAGATTTCTACAGGCCCAATACATGGCACTACTACCTACGGTAGATAATGGGTCTAAAATTTCATTGGTTACACTCCCAATAGTAGTACTCATTAATCTTGCACTGGGGAAAACCACCATTATACCAAGTGGCAAACTATCTGAAGAAGATACGATCAACAATATCGTTTCAGACCTTACTAAATACCGCATAGAAGAAATCATTACTTCGCCTGCACCGTTGAATGATATATGCAATGCACTCCAAACATCAAGTACTGATATAACGAATGTTATTTCAGGAGGTGGCGCTATTTTCCCGGATTTAGCAAAGCTTATCACCTCAACTTTCCCAAAAGCAAAATGTATTGCTGTATATGGCAGTACCGAAGCAGAACCTATTAGCAAAATGAATATGAACTCCCTAAAAGACATATCCGTTGAGCAGATTCTAAAAAATGGACTACCGGTTGGTAATATAGAGCCAGCTACGAAAGTAGCTATTATGCCAATCAGCGAAAACGGACCACACGCTTTAACTCAAAGCGAGTTCAATACCCGATCACTAACTTACGATACACCCGGAGAGGTCGTGGTCACTGGCTCACATGTTTTAAAAGCTTACATCAATAATCCTAAAGCGGCCAAGCAGTTTAAAATAAATGTAAGTGGTGTCGTATGGCATAAAACAGGAGATATCGGGTCGTGGAGTAAGGACGACACACTTAATCTTTGGGGGAATAAAAAAGATTACTTCCACTACAATGGCACCATCTATTACCCCATGGTATTATGCTACGCATTTAAAGAATCTACAGGAAAAGATGCCGCACTCTTAATGTATAAAAACAGACCGACTATAGTTATTGAACACACTTCACCTCTTTCAGCAGAACCATTAAGAAGTACTTTAAAAGAACTTGGACTTGAGAATGTAGACATTCGATATATTGCCAACCTGCCAAGAGACCCAAGACACAGAACTAAGGTAGATTATGATAAGCTATTCATTATGCTGAGCCGTAAATAGCTATAGCATTTTTCAATACGCAAAAAAGCAATACATTTATAACAAATAGTCACCAATACATCATCAAACAGCTATCATTTGCATATTACCTAAGCTCTATTTTATTTTGCCTGCTAACTTTTTCTGTAGCCGGGCAATCC
>CAZPDA010000420.1:0-1546 GCA_964585115.1 uncultured Flavipsychrobacter sp. | reverse complement strand
TACTGTAACAGGCTATTCTTTTTCTAATACCGGTACCTTAGATATGAGTGTAAGTAGTGGTGGTGAGATTAGTTGGTTATGTACATTACCACCTGGAGTATTCGAGAATAGTTTTGTGGTCAATAAGTTAGGTAGTTATATTTTAAAGTATGATAAAAACGGTAGTTTTCAGGGTGGTGTCGATCTTCAATCAACATTAGGAAGTTGCCATATGGCGATCGATCCAAAAAATGAAAAACTATATGTTGCTGGGTTGGGTAATACCAATATGAAAATTGGTAATACTGTACTTCAAAGTGTAAAATATGCGGCAGCATTTGATAGTGTTGGAAATATTTTATGGGTAAAACAAGGTAGTAGCTTCACTCAAGGTTTTTTTGGGCCAATTGCAATTGATAATGAAGGTAATATATATGTTGGCGGTGGTGTACGTGCCAATGATACATTTGGATCCTATCATACCCAGTTTACAGGGCCATATGCTACGCCGTTTATAGCTAAACTAGATAGCAACGGCAATGTGTTATGGGCGGCGGACGCTATAGTAAATGCTGCTTCGGTTGGAACAGGTGGTGTAGCGTTGCGTAATAGTGGAGAAGTGGTGTTACATGGTTCTTTCCCCGGCTTATTGATATGGCCGGGCGCAAAAGATACCTTTAATGTGCCATCCAATAGTGGTTACCGTCCTTTTATCGCACGCTTTAACACACAAACGGGTAAAGTGCTGGGAGTGGATCAACTGCCTACAACAGGTACGGAAGAAGGAAGTATTGTATCCGATGGTCGTAATAATATATACATCGGCGGTTATTTTAAAAGTAGCTTGGATGTAGACGGTACTATCTTATCTGCACGAGGTGGGGAGAGTGATTTCTACATTGCGAAGTATGGGCAGAGTAACTGTAACTGTACTAATATCCCTGAGCCTAAGTTCTCTCACAAGATCGATAACCAAGGTGTGCACTTTACCTACACAGGCAGTACCTACAGCACTATAAAATGGGATTTTGATAACGGAGATACTTCCGTACAAAAAGACCCTGATTATCAATATTCGAGCTATGGAGCTTACCGTGTGTGTGTTACGGTAACCAATGATTGCGGAGATAATACCTACTGCCAGGTAGTAAGCCATTGGCCCACCAATGTACAGCATATAGGCTTAGAAGGAGACATCCAACTATATCCCAACCCTGCAAAAGATATGCTACACGTATCCGGTATAACCAAATCGACAGTCATCACGATCTATGATATTGTAGGGCGCAAAGTGTATACTACACAAACAGAAGGAGGAGACCCTAGAGTCAACATCAGCCAACTACCACAGGGTCCTTACCTCATCCAGCTAAAAGATAAAGAAGGCAGTGTAGCACGACTTAAATTTCTGAAAGAGTAAAAATTCCACATTTGTCGAATTGTGTTTCTTCGCAGTAGCTTTTATACATAAAGTTCTATGTCTTCAGCATAAGTAAAAAGAACTTGTGTTGATACTTCCTCGTATGAAACAGTACTTTCCTTGTATGAAAAGGTAGTTTGCTTATAT
>CAZPDA010000419.1:0-1547 GCA_964585115.1 uncultured Flavipsychrobacter sp. | reverse complement strand
CAATTGTAGAGTTAAACGGGAAGCTTAACGGGTTACCGGAACAAGACAATATTTTCTACGACCTGAATATTCCACTAATCAGATCTACTAAAAAAGATCTGATGTCTTTTATACCAAAAGAGACACAAAAAAACATTGATCTGCCTAATCAGTTTGAGCTGACCGGAAAAATTCAAGGGTCTGTGCTTGACTACGAACCTGATATAAAGCTAGTGAGTACTGATGGTAATGCAACCGTCAAAGGTTACCTACACATGTCCGAAGGTAGTGGCAAGGAGAAGTATCAACTTTATGTTACTACAGATAGGCTAAATGCCGGAAAGATTTTAAAACAAGATTCTACATTAGGGCGAATCACAGCCGCAATAAAAGCACAAGGACAAAGCTTCGACATCAATATGATGCGGACAAATGTAGATGGAAAGATAAGAGCAGTTAATGCACTGGGCTATAACTATCACAACATAGACCTGAAGGGAAAAGTAGCGAGCAAGGTGGCAGACCTGAAGCTAAACGCCAAAGACCCAAATGCCACATTATTGCTTGATGCTACTGCCGACCTTAGTAAGGAGCAGCCTGCAATAAAGGGTTCTCTACTTGTAGATACGGCAAACCTAAATGCTTTAAAACTTATTGAAAGTCATTTTGCATTCCGTAGTAATATCTACTTTGATGTTCCGGCTTTAGATCCTGACTATCCTAATGGTAATATATTCATTACTCAAACAGGTGTAGATGCGAAAGAGCAGCGTTACTTTATAGATACCATGCGCATCATTGCCAAGTCTACACCGGACAGTGGGCAAAACATTTCATTGGATGCTATATTCTTGCAAGCAACTGTTAGTGGCAACATTCCGCTAACCCAAACCGGAAATTTCATTCAGCAATATGTAAATAAATACTACCCTATTGCAAGCGATAGCACACTGAGCATAGATAGCAACTTACAGAACTATTCATTAAATCTTGATGCCAGGATCATTGACCGTCCGTTGTTGCATTCTATATTACCAAAACTCACTACCCTAAATCCAATAGATATAAAAGCCCGCATTGCTGATACCGGACTATTAGTGAATGTAGATGTCCCGAACTTAAACTATAACGGGATGTTGGTAGATAGCGGGAAGGTACGTATACACAATACTCCGGAAAACGATATCGAATATGCTATCACCCTGAATAGCTTTTCTCAAAACAGCTTGCAGCTATGGTATCCATCCATTACAGGTATGGTGACTACCGATAAAATCACCAGTGATATACTTATAAAAGATATTGAGAAGACAGACCGTTATGGCATTTTTGCATCCATAGCTATTGATAGTAATAAACAAACCATCAAGCTGGAAAAAGATTTGCTGCTCAATTATAATGAGTGGATTGTAAGTCCATCAAATAAGATCGTATTAGACGAAAAAGGGCTATATGTAGACAGCTTTAAATTGAGCTATAATGATGGCGCCATAAACATCCAAAGAGAAGAGAATATTGGAGAAGCACCACTTGATGTTTCTATCAACAACTTTTACATAGCAAACATT
>CAZPDA010000418.1:0-1558 GCA_964585115.1 uncultured Flavipsychrobacter sp. | reverse complement strand
GCATATCATCTTCCATCACGATACTGCCGGATGTTTCGTATCGTTTCACATGGTGCAGATTAACTATATAAGAGCGGTGCACCTGAAAAAAGTAGCTGTCGTCAATAATTTTCTTAAACTCTGCCAGATTATAAGAGCTTACTATGCTATACTCTTTCGTCACTACTTTGGTATACTTATTTACACTTTCGAAGTATAAGATCTGCTCCGGATTGATATAATCGACACCCTTGATATTTGGGATACCGAGCTTGATACTAGTATTGGATGGTTTCGCACCTCCGGATTCGGTTCCGGCTTTCTCTTTACCGTCCAAACGCTCCAATGCCTTCTCTATGGCAAAGGAGAGTTCATAATCATCTATGGGTTTTAACACATAACCTACAGCCGATAGTTTAATGGCATCCACAGCATACTCTGCATGTGCCGTTACGTAGATTACCTCAAAGTTTCTATGTGGAAAGAACTTAAGCATATCAATACCACTCTTTTCCGGCATAGAGATATCTAAGAAAAGGATGTCTACACTTTTCGTTCTCAAAGCTTCTACCCCTTGCGTCCAATTGGTGAATGTATCAACCACCTTTAGGTTAGGGAATAAAATCTTCAGTCTTTGCTTTAGTAGTTCGATAGCTTTAGGCTCATCATCAATGATCATACATTGTTTTTCAGGCAACATATTTTAGGTTTTTGATGGTTAATCTGGCGATAGTACCCGTCTCTTCTCCTTCTATATCTATGTATTGTAAATGTATGTTTACTTTTTCGTATTCTTTAAATATCTCAATGAGCTCTTTAGTGAGCTTTGTACCGTAAGACTCTTGTCGCGTAGAGCTTTCTTTTTTGATCTCTCTAGCCTTATCTCTACCCACACCATTATCCTCAATCTCACATATTAGCTCCTCATTATCCTTACCCTGATAAAAACGCAGCGTCAACTTCCCTACATCCTTACTATGAAATAAGCCATGATTGATCGCATTTTCTACTAGCGGTTGCAATAATAACGACGGTATAAAAATATTATCCAACGGCAACTTATTATCTACTTCCACGCTATAGCTAAACCGCTCCTCAAACCTCGTTTGTTGTAGTTCTATATAGTTTCTCAACATGGTTATCTCATCAGCCAATGATATGTAACGCTCTTGTGTAGACTTAAGATAAGACCTAAGTAAACGAGAGAACTTGCTCACATGCACATAGGCACCTTCATGATCTTTCTTATCAATAAAATATAGTGCCGTACCTAATGTATTAAAAATAAAGTGCGGGTTTATCTGTGCGTACAGGGCTCGTAGTTCTAAGTCGGTCATTTGCTGCTTTCGCTCCAATGTCTTCTCGGATATACGCTTTGTAGTTTGTATAATAAAGATGACAAAGAGGGCAAAAAATACTACTGCAGCTACCCAAAATATACTTTTCCATGTTTTTGTTTGCCACCAATAAGGTACGATATATACTTTATACGTCTGTACTCCACTATTCCATACAGCATCTTCGGCAATAATATTTATATTATAATGAACTCCGGGCTTAAGATCACCCAGCAATACTT
>CAZPDA010000417.1:0-1573 GCA_964585115.1 uncultured Flavipsychrobacter sp. | reverse complement strand
GTCTTAAAACAATAGTAAATATTAGGTAAATGAAACACATCAACTTTTTACAAAAAATACTGACACTTGTTGCGGTAGTAGCCTTGGGTTTTACTGCTAGTGCTCAGTTGAGTGGTACGTACACTATTGGTGGTACGAGCCCTGATTATTCTACATTATCGGCTGCAATAAGCGATCTTAACTCTAGTGGAGTTAATGGTCCTGTTACTTTTATGATACGTGATGGTAGCTATTCGGGCTCAGCTTGGCGTGGTTCTATAGGTGTAGTAACAGGTGCAAGTTCTACTAACCGCATTACATTTACATCTCAAAGTAATGATGCGACAAAAGTAACGATACAGGCAACTACTAATTCCTCTAATAACTATGTGTTTCGTTTCAGTAATGCATCATACATTACTGTAAAGAATTTAACGCTTACTACTAGCACAGTGTCTTATCAAAGAGTATTTGAGTTTCAGAGCTCGGCATCTAATGATAGTATATATAACTGTGTGCTAGAAGGACGTACTACTAACAGCTCTTCAAACGCTAGGTGTTTAGTATATGCAAACTCTTTTACGGGTAGCAACAATGTATTCATGAATAATGAGTTTGAGCAAAGTGGTACTTGGGTATACTGGAGAGGTTCTAGTACTACAACAGGTCCAAGTAATACTGTATTCGTAGGTAATACATTTACGAATACTTCGGGTTACTATGGCGTTTACTCTTATTATACCAGTGGTTTGAAGTTTCATAATAATAACTTCCAAAGAACTGGTACGGGTAACTTCTATAACATGTATTGTTATTATCCTAATGATGACTATGAGATCATCGGTAATACAGTTAATGTAAGTGGTACTAGTTATGTGTACGGTATTCATGGTTATTATATGAACTATTATTCTGGTAGTACTACTCAGGTACCACGAATCCATAATAATAACGTTACGGTTACGAATACATCAGGTCGTTCGTATCCTATGTATCTGTACAGAGGTGTTCGTGCCACTGTTTTGAATAATACAATTAAGTGTACAAATACATCAGGATATATCTATAACTATGGTCCTATGTATTATGGAGAGTTCTCAAGAGCCTCTAATAACTCTATTGACCTTAAGATGACTACTACTGGTTCTGGATACATCTATAATTACATGGTGTATAATGGTGCTAGCCAACCTGATACATTTACTAATAACACTATTAAGGTAGATAAGCAAGGTAGTGGTACTATGTACAACTACATTAGCTACTATGGCAACACTCGTATTGAGAATAACACGTATGACATATTTGGTGGTAAGTCTACTACCTATAACTACTTCTATTATAGCAACGGGGCTATCTTTAAGAATAATGTTTTAAACTCTAGAAATACTACAGGTACGCACTATGGTGCATACATATACAACACTACTTCTTACTCAGGAGGTATATATGATGGTAATGAGTTTAATATTAGTAATAACAGTGGTACAGTTTATGGTATCTATGCTTACTATTGGAATGGTGATGTCTTTATGAATAATAAAGTTGTGACTAAAACATCAGGTACTAACTATACTTTAAGATCTTATTATAA
>CAZPDA010000416.1:0-1579 GCA_964585115.1 uncultured Flavipsychrobacter sp. | reverse complement strand
TTTTGTTATCGTACAACCACCTTTTCACTACCAGTTAAAATACAGAGACCTAATACTATTTGATGATTTCTGCCGTCAATACTCGCTGTTCTTCCCCTACAGATTCTATGGATATCCAAACATAGGGTTTGGGTAAAAGCTCGGGAGCTTTCTCAGGCCATTCTATTAAAGAATAATTATTTTTTTGCTGTAGGCAGTCTTCTATCCCGGCGTTGATGAGCTCCTCCGCACTATTTAAACGGTACCAGTCCATATGGTATATAATTTGGTCCTTGCCATTATTGTTGAAGTGGTATTCATTGATCAACGCAAATGTGGGGCTACTTACAGCATCTTCTACCTGAAGGTATTTGCATAAGTGACTTATGAGTGTTGTCTTGCCGGCTCCCATTTGTCCACTAAACGCCAATACGGCATACTGATGTGTATATTGCCATAACTGATGTAAAACACTTTCAATATTCGCCAAAGAGTAGGAAATTTGTAGTGGCTCGCTCATATTCTGCAAATATATAGGCAGGAGCGTTATAATTTAAGATTCTATGGAAAAGACATATTCCACCCATGTAGAAGGAATGACCTGTGGTAATTGTGCCCTGACTATTTCTAAAGTACTGGAAAAAAAAGGTGCTACTAATATATCTGCTAATGCCGCATCGGGCGAGGTAAGTTTTACCGTTGTAGAAGAAGGTGGAGATGTAGATAATTACTATAATGCAATAGATGATCTTGGGTATAAAGTAGTAAGAGATGAGGAGGATAAGGTTTCTGCCACAAGTCATGCACACCATACGGATAAAACAACGATACTGTTAATCATATGTGCCGTACTCACCATTCCTTTATTACTCCACATGTTTGTCTCATGGCATGTCTTGCATAATCCTTGGGTTCAGTTTGCGTTAACTACTCCTGTATATCTTATAGGTGCAAGTGTGTTTGGGAAAAGCGCATTTCGTTCGCTAAAGCATGGAGTGCCTAATATGGATGTATTGATCATCATTGGTGCTTCTGCAGCGTATATATATTCTTTGATAGGGTTATTTTACTATACAGCCCAAGCGCATGAATATATGTTCTTTGAAACAACAGCTTCAATCATCACATTAGTGATGTTCGGCAACTGGTTGGAACATAAAACGGTAAAGTCTACAACGGTTGCTATTGATGCCCTTGTGGCATTACAACCCCAAATGGCGAAGTTGATAATGGTTGATAGTGTGGGAAAAGAAACTATCCTGGAAACGGAAAGTAAATATGTAAAGGCCGGAGACCTGGTATTGGTAAATAACGGTGACAGCATTCCTGTAGATGGGGAAGTAGTGTATGGAAATGCACAGGTAGACGAACATATGATAACGGGAGAAAGCTTACCTGTTTCTAAAAAGCCCGGTGAGTTAGTGGTTGGTGGTACCATGGTAATGGATGGGAATCTGAAAATAAAAGCAACTACCGTTGGTAGTTCTTCAGTGCTATCTAATATCATAAAAATGGTTAGGGAGGCTAAGGGAAACATCAAGAAAATGTCTCGCGCAAAAGATTACAGATGGAGCTTTACTGGGCAAGCCGAATGAGTATT
>CAZPDA010000415.1:0-1581 GCA_964585115.1 uncultured Flavipsychrobacter sp. | reverse complement strand
ACCTACATAATGCCTAGAGCTATACTCTTAACCTGTATATTATCACTCTTATTAGCACATGCCAGTGCCCAAACTGACACTATTTATTATAATTCACTATGGCAAGAAGTAGACTCAACAACTTCTAATTATAGGGTTATCAATCAGTTAAAACGGAAGAAGTATATTGTCATCGAATCTCATGGCAATGAATACACAAAAGCTGAATATAAAATTGATGATGATTCAAAGCTAAAGAACTTCTATAGCAGTAGCCAATACCTTGATGGTGAGTATTCAAAGTATACAGACGGTAGTCTAGTACAAGAAGGAGCCTATGTTTCCGGTCTGAAAAATGGTGTTTGGAATTATTATAAAGCGGGAACTGTAATTAAGAAAAAGAGCTATGAATATGGTGTTTTAAAAGAAGTTACTGCCAATAATAGCTTAGAAGAAGCTCAGGATACTACCATTTATAGCTACACCTCTATAATGCCTTCTCCTAAGTATAGTATAAAACACTACATTAATAAGAATCTAGTTTATCCCGAAGCTCTTTTAGACGACCTGAAAGAGGCTAGAGTTATAGTAACATTTATAGTAGATGAAGAAGGGCAGGCATATGATATACGGTCTCAGAGCAAAGATGTAGACCCTTTATTTCAAAAAGAGGCGATAAGACTAGTTTCAATTATGCCTGATTGGAATGCAGGGAAAAACAATGGTGTTTCTGTAAAGGTCAAATATGCATTACCTGTAAAGTTTGAAATAAAATACCTGAAAGATACCTGTTACTTTGATGAGTATTGGCAACCTGTATCTGTATCAGTTTTGGATACGGCGTTTTATAGAGTAATTGACGATGCATATGGTTATCCTTATTATGTTGTCAATTATTATAAAAATGGCACTGTTCAGTCAAAAGGAAGGTATATAGCAAACCAAAGAGAAGAGCTCAAAGAGTCTTCGTGTAATGAATATAGAGTAGGGAAATATATTGATTTTTATCAAAGTGGATATAAGTGTGTAGAGGCTAAGTACAACCGTATAGATATTGTTGGCAAAATCGTCAGATACTACGACTCGTCTGATATTATTGAAAGAATAGGTGTTTTTAAAGACGGTGCACCTGATAGTACATGGGTTACTTATTACCCTACAGGTAAGGTTGAAAGTATCATGACCTATGATAGTGGAACTGTAGTAAATGATGTTTTTGTTTATTACCCTTCAGGACAAAAACGTTCTGTTTTTATCTATAAGTCCGGTAAGCCTATAGAACGTATAAACTATAATGAAGATGGAACTGTAAATACAGCAGGAGAGACCAACTTGTACTGGGAAAGAGAACCTTTTCCTAATTATAATGTGAACCAGTTTTTAGCAATGAATATTAACTATCCTGATGAGGCAAAGGATGAAGGACTACAGGGACAAATTCTTGTTAAGTTTCTTGTGGATGAAGAAGGTAATATTAGCGAAGTAAAAGCTATTAGATCAAAGGTTGATAGGTCTTTAGTAAGAGAAGCAGAAAGGGTAGTAGCGTCTATGCCCAAATGGCAACCCGGCTTCTTGAAAGGAAAGCCTGTAAAGGTATATCAT
>CAZPDA010000414.1:418-1592 GCA_964585115.1 uncultured Flavipsychrobacter sp. | reverse complement strand
CGGCAATATCCTTCCAGCCAAACTGTCTGGTACAGCCATTAGCCCACACAACGATTCGATTATCGTTTGCAGAAATAGCTGTGCTACCGATAACACCTGCCTGCGGTGCAAATTGTGCACCCGCAGACAAATGTCCGATCATTAATATGATGATGAATATGTAAACTCTCATATTATTGTTTTACGAAGCGAATAGCTTGTGTTGCAACACTTCCTTGCAAATGTAGTATATATACACCCTGTGTTAGGTTAGCAATATTGATAGCTGTTTTCGCACCTGTTACGGGGTAGCTAGCCACCACTTTACCGGTCACATCCAACACATTAGCTTGTGTGATCTTATTGTCATTCAACTCGATATATAGGTTGTCTGTAGCCGGGTTAGGGTATACTTTTGCTGCAAATGCCGCTTGAGCATCTTTTACACCTACCGTCTCGTATGTTTCAAAATTATATATAGCAAAGTAGGTAGGCGTATTGATACCAAAAGAACCAACATCGCTTGAAGTTAGTAAGAATGTTAAGCTATCAACATTGCCTAGTGGCATAAGGTCAACCCACTCCCAAGTGTTCACGATATAATCTTTCGTGCTATCGGTAAACCTGAAATCAGCTAGATAAAAATCTACAGAATCCATTTTTACAGTTCCGTTCAGGTAGCCTTTGATGGTCACTTTAAACCAATCAGAATCTACATTCGGCACACCGCCAAACTTCTTAGCAAAAGCATCACCATTCAGCATGCTTTTATAAGCATAGGTTGTATTGGTGATGTAAAATCCTTTAACAGGGTTGCCTATTGCAGCACCTTTTAGTTTTACTGATATTTCTTCTTCATATCCATAACCTACTACATACTGAGCGGAGCTATTATAACCTTCTGCAGTGATGGCAGAGTTTGGATTAGTATAAGAGCCGTCTACACTATCGGTCATGTTGGTATAAACAAAACCACTTCTCAAGCTACTGAATACAGTGGTATCATAATAAGTCTCAAAATGTGCTAAGCCGTCATCAAAGCCTACATCATTTCCCGGATTGGTGTAGTTGACATAAAAAGTATCGGCACCAACGAGTGTTAAGGTATCGAATGTTGCCACTGTTTGGGCGTTAGTAATGGTAGCTCCCAATAACGAAGCCAATGCAAGCGTAAAGATTTTGCGCATAAATGTTA
>CAZPDA010000414.1:0-408 GCA_964585115.1 uncultured Flavipsychrobacter sp. | reverse complement strand
TATTTAAAAAAGTTTAAACAATTACGCAGCTAAGGAAATTTTAGATACAGAAAAAGACAGAGATAATGACTAATATTGAAAACAGCCTTGGTCTTTGTCTTACCTGCGCTTTTGGTCCCGAAAGCAGCGATAAGTAATATTTGCCAAGGCAGGTCTTCTGACTTGCTTCTCCTTTTGCGCCTTCCCGCCCCATAGAGGCAGTGGCTGTAGATACAAAAGGTAGTATTGAAGCTTACAGCATCGGGTAATGTTCAGGTTTTTCACCTGATTCCCTTTTCATCCCCATAGGGGAACCTTTGCAATGCAAAAGTATAGTCCTCAAAATTCAAATGCAAAAATATTTTCCGAACAAGTGTGATTAACTCACTAAACGCTGTCTCATAGCTTCATACAGAATCATCCCCGTGG
>CAZPDA010000413.1:0-1592 GCA_964585115.1 uncultured Flavipsychrobacter sp. | reverse complement strand
CTATAGTAGTATCGATGTTTTTGGGACGTTCATTAAATCGTTTATAAGCAAAGAATAATACACGCAAGCCCTTTGCAGCCCATTCTCTGTTTATTTGCAACCACTGCTCTTCATCTTGTTTATTAGCTAGTGCTGCCCCTACTTTACCAGGTGCACCTTTTACTAATAATAGCCAACCATCCTCATCTTTATGCAGGGTACTCATCATCATTCTGTCTGAGTCGAATGGTAATGTCTCTACAATTGGATACTTACTTAATGAACTTTGATAATCACCTCCTTGCTCTAATACGTGGTTGACCAATCCAATTTCTGTAGAATCACCTAATAGCTCTCCATTATCATTTTTATTCAGCTCGTTGTTTAGCATCATACTGTGCAATAACAACTCTTCCATACCATCAACACGTTGGATGTGTGTGACTGTCATTTGGTTCTTCGTAAGTGTACCCGTCTTGTCACTACAGATATAAGTAACTGAGCCTAATGTTTCTACAGCTGGCAGTTTTCTTATCAGCGCATTACGTTTCACCATACGCGCCGCCCCTCTTGCTAAAGCAATTGTAATAACTGCGGGTAAAGCTTCAGGCAATGCGGCAACAGCTAGAGATAATGCAGTAAGGAACATTTGTAGTACAGGCTCTCCACGTAGCAAACCTAAACCAAAAACAATAGCACAGATAACGATAACTATAATAGCTAACACCTTACTGAACTTAGCCAACCTTATTTGAAGTGGCGTTTTTTGTCCCTCAGCATCAAGCATCTGGGCTATCTTACCCATCTCAGTATTCATACCCGTATTAGTAACTATAGCCTTACCATTACCCTTGCTAATAATGGTACCTTTGTATACCATATTAAGTTTATCGCCTGGCATCAATCCGTCTTCATCAAGTGCTTTAGTAGTTTTAGAAACAGATTCACTTTCTCCAGTCAAGGCAGCTTCTTCAGCCATAAGTCCATTGACTTCAAACAGTCGCCCATCTGCAGGCACAATATCACCTGCAGATAATAGCACAACATCTCCGGGCACAAGGTCGGCCACATCTACTTCTATATTCTTACCTTCTCTTGTAACAATAGCATGTTGCGCAGACATTTTTTTTAATGCCTGTATCGACTTCTCTGCATTGAACTCTTGAGTATAGCCAAGTATAGCATTACCTACTATTATAGCAAGTATCACATAAGCATCAGTATGCTCACCAACTACAAAAGAAACGATAGCAGCAGCTATAAGAATGATGATCATTACATCTTTGAACTGCTCAAGCAATATCATCCACCACTTACGCCCTTCAGATGCAGCTAATTCGTTAGCTCCATACTCTTCTTGACGCTTAGTAACCTCAGTTTCTGTTATACCTTTTTGAGAAGAAGCAAGCTCATCAAATACTTTGTCTACCGACCATTTATACCAATCATTCATGCTCAACTATTTATGATAGTTCAATGAATGCTTAAGATACAAAGCTTGTATAGATAATAGCTAGAAAGGCGTGTAATATTATTACTAATATGGTCTTATGTATGGTATATCATAAACGCAAAAAGACCCCAACTATTGTCTAGTTGAGGTCTTTTAAATA
>CAZPDA010000412.1:0-1612 GCA_964585115.1 uncultured Flavipsychrobacter sp. | reverse complement strand
CACATACAATGTAACGCTTATCTCATCTTGGTATACAGACTCTAGCTTTAACCAACTCTATTGTCGAGATACAATAAGCAAACAAGTTACCAGTACAGGTCTTTGTAATATTACAGGACAAATAAAGCTAGACACTATAGTTAACGGGACTCCAATAAATGTAGCACATAATTATAAAGTATGGCTGATAACATTTGATTCATCTTCGAATATATTAGCGGCAGTTGATTCTCTCTTATTATCAGGCACACCTGGCCAACAATACAAGAACTATAGTTTTAATAATGTACCCGTTAATGAATACAGAGTAAAAGCTGCTATACAGGGACAAACCGTATCTAACTATGTACCTACATATTCTATCTCTAGCTTACTATGGAACAATGCGCGTTCTATCAATAAAACCACAGGATTTGGAGCTCATTACATTTATATGAAAAAAGGCATCGTCACCACTGGTCCTGGATTTGTGGGTGGCAATGTATCTCAAGGTGCAAACAAAGGAACCTCAGGAGGTATTGCCAACATGAATGTATTCTTACTAGATCAACAAGGAAATGTAATACAATATGCTGTAACTGATGCTCAAGGTGATTATTCCTTCAACAATATACCTACAGGAAACTATGAGGTATATCCGGAGAATTTAAGCTACATCACATCGCCGGCTACAGTTACTATCACTAGCTCTAACGCTTCTTTCAACAATGTCTATTTTGAAAGGTCTCACACTAATAAGACCATCACTCCTATAACTACTAGTATCAAAAATGTTAATTCGATCGCAACCTTAATTGCACTTTACCCTAACCCTGCTTCTAAGTCGGTTTCTATAAAATGGGGCGGTAATGAGTCTGCATCAATAACTCTATGCGATATTACAGGTAAGCAATTAATAGCTGATAATATTAGCGCAAACAGTATTAAACAATTAGATATCAGCACTCTAAGTAGCGGTCTGTACTTGATAACTATAGAAAGTAATGGACAAAAACACACACAGAAATTATTGACCCAATAACAATATAGACTACTAATACAAAAGGGTTTGCAGAATACTGCAAACCCTTTTCACATAAGAAATGTTAATAAATATTAAAGCCGTTGTCAATATCGCCAGTCTTGCATAAGTTTATTGTGAATATGAGATCTATACCCTTCATATTGTTTTTTGTAATGTTGTTACCATTATCATTATCTGCAGGCAAGTTGCCTATTAGCGACGACTTGATAGGTACATGGAAAATAATGGATATTAGCTATGTAAAAGTGGTTTCCTTATTCAATAAAAGTTTTGCAGATAGCTTGGTAGGGGAATCAGCACAATATGCTAAAGAGCACGAGGGTGCTATTATAGTATTCAAGTTAGATTCTACATTCACTTATAAAGTGCCTAATACTAGCGTTGCTATAAACGGAAAATGGAGTATGCAAAGTGATGTGGGCTACATACAACCTACGATGAATAGCCGTCCAATGCAGCAACACAACATCCAATTGGCAATGAAATTTGATGAGCAATATGGAACGGTAAACGGATACAACGGTGCCATAAAAAGCTTTAACCATAAAAAGCAAAACTTCATCTTCTTCGATGGCAGATATAAGATTC
>CAZPDA010000411.1:0-1627 GCA_964585115.1 uncultured Flavipsychrobacter sp. | reverse complement strand
CCACTATATAATAACGCAGAGGCGAATAGGACGTATACTGAAAATTATTATACAGTGCCTGAGTTGATCATCTATCGTGATTCAACCTATACTATTGATATTACACAGATCAATTCCAGAGGATCATTTACACCAAGTGTGGCCAGCGTTTATATCGATTATGATAGAGACGGTCAATATAACCCACTTACAGAAAGAGTATTTATAGAAGCTATTGATGGTACAAACAATCCTGCCGAAGTGGTACAAGGTGTATTTACAGTCCCTAACAGTGCTAATATAGGTTTTGCAGGTATGCGTGTCATCATCAGTGATGATACCATTTCAACCATACCATGCGATAGCTTGAATGGAGAAGGAGAGGTAGAAGACTACCTTGTTAATATTCGCTACAGACCATGTGATGGTCCTACTAATCCGGGTATAGCAGTAAGTACAGATACCTCTATGTGTCCGGGTTATGATTATGTGATCACAGATACTACTTACGAAAAACTACGTTCAGGCTACTTCCGTCATTGGCAAGTATCTGCAGATAATATCAATTGGCAGTTTATTCCGGGTTCTACAAGCAAGGATACTTTACAAAAGGTGTTTACTGCACAACCATTATATTATCGTTTACAAGTAGTATGTCCGGTTACAGATGATACTACTTATTCGCAAGCTGCATTTGTCAATGCAAAAGCAGGCTATAAATGTTATTGCTTTAGCCGTGCCGAAGGTGCGGATAAAGATACCAGTGATATAGGCGGTATTGTGATCAGTAGCTACAATCAAAACGATGGTGGTTCTCACTTATTGAATGCAAAAGCAGTACAAAAACGTACGGACTTGACAGATATGCAACCAATAGAGTTCTATAGCGATAGTGTGTATAGTATGAATATCTTCCATACACAGCCAACAGATGCACACGGCGATGCTAAGATCACTGTCTTTATGGACTTTGATAATAACCACGAGTACAATCCTGCTACAGAGCTGGTTTACACAGGTTATACCAGTGCGGCTCAGTTCATTATAGTTGATCAGGTGTATATTCCGTATAATGTAATTACAGATATACCAACGGGTATGCGTATTATATTGAACAATGATGTTGGTCCGAATGTACCTTCTGATCAGGCTTGTGGCCCATATGTGTCAGGAGAGACAGAAGATTATATGATCATCTTCCGTCGTAAATGGTCAACAGATATTACTGAGGTGGGCGGAATAGAAAACTTTGGTTTATATCCAAACCCGACCAATGGTAAATTCCATGTACAGTTCAGCAGTAATGCAGATGTGAAAGAAGTGTCAGTGAAAGTAATGAGCATTGCCGGGCAGCATATTATGACGAAGAGCTATAGCAATGTAGGCAACCGTTTTGATGAGGAGTTAGATATGAGTGGATATGCATCAGGTGTTTACTATGTAGAGCTGCAAGCCGATGGTAAGAAAATGTTGCGCAAGCTACTAGTAGACTAATATCGGTTGAATAATAATTAAAACGGAATTAAAAAAATAACTAAGAGGCCCAATAGGGCCTCTTTTTGTTAATTGTTATTTAAATCTCTAAAAAAACCTTTAAATTTACAATAAACATAACGACAAATAAAATATAACTAGTTAAGTACAATTC
>CAZPDA010000410.1:0-1640 GCA_964585115.1 uncultured Flavipsychrobacter sp. | reverse complement strand
CAGCTACACGTAGCTCTTCTTGAGTGGGAGAAAGATGGGCCATATTTATGTACTACTCGTTTAAAAATATGGTGTACCTAATAAGGGAACACCGATGTATTAATTACAGTAATATACATAACTATTTTTGCTGCAAAAGGTTTAGCCCCCTATCATTATTGTGTTGTTTGCATAGGCATAACTATACTATTTCTGTTGATAGGCGCAAGGCCTCCTTGGATATAACGCCACTGTTCATTTTTAATGACCAGTCGACTATAGGCATAAGTATCATCTACTATTACCTTGATATTATTATAGTTCTTCGGCTCGATAGTTACCTCTTCTATAGCTTTACTATCCAGTACCTTTTTAGGTTCTAACCTTATTGACCGAACCACTCTTTTATCAAGCTTTAAAACACCTGCCGGATAGGATACGGTATCTGCTAAATTATAGATAATACTATCATTTACTACAACGTCTACCGTCATCTCTCGAGAAATGGTGCTAAGCATAATATAAATACTATCGCAATGCTGGTCGGAGTTCCACTGATCTATGGCTACATTACTTATGTTCTGTTCGTCAGAGTTCAGCGTCATTGTATCGCTATGTAATGTGTAGTGACCATAGTCTATATATTTTGTACTACCCATACACATCAGGTAGCAATAGCTGCCATCTTCCTGTAAACATAGGCTAGAGCAGCTTAGGCTTTCTAAATCATGTCCGTAAAATGTACCTCGTATCTGTGCTTTAGCCATTATGGGTAAAAACCCGCATAGCAGTATTGTGAGGATAGTATATTTTATACTCATGAAATCCCATTATATAGTTTGGCTACGTTACTAAGCAACGCAGACACCTATAGGCAATAAAGTTGATTGAAATAAACAGACTAATAACTAATCTATTTGTCTTCATTGGGGATATTCCGGTCTATACATTCTTGTATGAAAGCTACCGCTTGTGCTTTTCAAATAATAGCATCAGGATCGGTACTATGTTTCAGCTCCTCAATCTTTAGCTGATAATCTTCATACATTTCATCAAATTCCAGTTCCATTACCAGGCGTAAAAGCCCTGTAAATGAGAACCAGTAGTTATTCTGTACTTTATCCTGCATATAGTCAGGACCATAATCCTGCATATAGCGGGCTAAGTTTCGTTCACACTTCAATTCACTAGCATCTATTGTAAGCACATTCTCTTTATGCTTATTCAATACTCCTATTAAATTTTGTTTTGTGGTGATACCAAATACTTCCAATTCGTGCAGCTCGTCTACATAAGTACTGGCTTCGAAATCGTTCTGCTGCGGGAAAGTCTCCTTCAGTACTTCGTATAAATCATTTGTTGTTAGCAATGCGAGCATAATATTATTTTACCTATTCATCTTAAAATTGTTCTACTTTTTTAATACTCACGACCGTTCCAGCCTCGCATAAGAGGGGAATGATACTATAAGTTTTGCAATCCAACAAAAACGAAAAATGTATTTGGCTTCTCTTCCAAATAGCTGTCTAAATAAGGTAGGCGGGTTGGCCTATTACAGGTTGTTTAACTAAAGGTAGACTATTAACCCAGACAATTAAACATTATCATTATATATTATTCTTATGAAACCATTGTGTTATTGTTAATGGTCTGTATGCCCT
>CAZPDA010000409.1:0-1643 GCA_964585115.1 uncultured Flavipsychrobacter sp. | reverse complement strand
ATATTATACATCAATGCTAAGTATCTAAAAAAGATAAACGACGACAAATGGATATATAAAGGCAAAGCAACCCTCTTCTACAAAAAGAAAAAGTCTACTTATAACCTATACGGAAATATAGGTTGCTAACCCATAGCTACATTCTCATCAGGGAATGGTACTCTACGTGTACGCGACTTTAAGAATGCAATAACCTCTTCATCATTCTTATACCTGTCACCAATATTCACAAAGTGCTTAGCTAGCAGGTCGTAACGCTTACCCATCAAGTAAATGAATACATGCAAGAAGTGGATACCATCAAACACTATGGCATTGTTATCAACATACTTCTGTAGTGTCTTCTTGAAGTATATCGGATGCTCCGTCCAGTGCATAGCTTGCTTTTCGTGATGACTGATGTGATAACCATCGTTCCAGCATTTATGATTATACTTTGTATTGATGCAGGTAATACTATTCTTATAGTCGTTAGCGGGATCTGAGGGGTCGATAAAAGAGTGCTGAGCCCAGTTACCCATCATAGCTATCAAACGATATAAAAAGAATGGTATGATAAACACTACTAATGTAGCAGGGAAGTTTACAAAACTCATACCTACACAGAAAAGAATAAATAACAACTCTCCTCTTACCGAACGCATCAATAAACGCTTACGCTTCTTCATAAAGAAGTAGTTGCACAAATGATAGATGCCTACCAATAAGAACTTGCCAAAGTAATGACCAAAACCTGCAAAAGAGTCCCTATTGTAAGGCATGGTAGTACTCTCGTCATCTTCCATATTACCCTCGGCATGGTGCATACCTATATGGTGTGTAAAATAGGTTTCAGGAGAGTGCCCAAAAAATGGAGCTATAACCCATGGCAAATAATGATTCATGAAGTTATATTCTCTCTTGAACAATGCTCTATGAGAAGTACAGTGTAGCATAAGACCAAATGGTCCTTTGAACGTAAAGTTGTTGAAGAAGTGGTATAGGACTACTAATGTCCACCAGATCCAGCCATCTATAAATGGCATATAAAGCAGCACCGCAAGTGGTATTAGCGTAACCGTGATCTTAATAGTAAGGTATATGAAAGGTAGGTCTCGCTCATCTTTTATAAACTTTAGAAAGAATTTATCTAACGCAGAAAAAGATGCCGGTTTCTTATAAACCGGATCCGTGATTTCACCAAGTTGCAGCATTGTTTGCTTTTTAGTTTACGTATTCTGACAATGATAACAAAAATTGCTTATTGCATCAAACTTTAAAGATGCGTAACAGAAAAATGACAATAGAAAAAGCCCCGCAATTGCGAGGCTTTAAAATATATTCCAATGTCTGAACTATAGATGTTCTTGAATTTTCTTCTCGTATGCAGCTTTAGGAGCAGCACCCGGAACTTTATCCACTACTTCACCATTTTTGATAAATAGTACCGCAGGGATACTAGTGATACCATACTCAATAGAAAGGTTCGGGTTTTCATCTACGTTTACTTTACCCACATTTACTTTACCCTCATACTCACTAGCTAGGGCCTCAATAGTTGGCCCGATAGCCAAACATGGTCCACACCATGGAGCCCAGAAGTCTACTACAGATAGCTTATCTGCTTTTAATACTTCTGATTCAAAATTCGCATCAGTTAATAC
>CAZPDA010000408.1:0-1644 GCA_964585115.1 uncultured Flavipsychrobacter sp. | reverse complement strand
TAATTAGCATATACTGCGTTTAGGTCTGCTGTGTCCACTATACCATCTCCGTTACAATCTGCATGTTTCATATTCAGGTTGTTGTAGAAGGAGCTATTCCAATCAATGCTGTAGTGTGCAGACCAGTTATTACCAGCCACAGTTCTTACATTCCCCGTTTGGTTATATGCTACTGCAATTGCTAAAGGATCATATAAATCAACAACCTTGTCATAGTTGGCATCACCGGGCCATACAGAGTCTTTATTACACTCTTGCATGCGTACCTGTACGATATATTTATTCAGTCCTTTTAATACACAGTGGTTATCTTTTGCTAGAACTTCGATATTGAAGAAGGGTAATGTTGTAGGAGTTACGGTTCCTGGTGTTGTCCAGCTAATAGTAGCACTGCCTGTTCCAAGCCCATTTGTAGTAGTTGTGTTGAAATTAAACCCGGTTAATGTAGGAGAGGTTACAGTAATATATACAGAGTCAGAGATCGTGTCTGTAAAGTTAAGCGTGATCAAGTTGCTCTTTCCGGGGCAGGTGTAGTAGACCAGTGCTGTATTGTTTGTAGGTAATGGCCCTGTATTACTAAGCCCACTTCCCCCATTAATGCAGTTTATCGTGAAATCTCTCATTTGGTAGCCTACCAATACCGAATCTCTATATTCAGAAACTTTTGTGGCAATTGTATACTTCCCTATACTGGTAGCTTTCAATACTAAAACCTGATTTACCGAGTCTATATAGCAGACTCCCCCTGCACCAAAAGGAGTATCAACAGCGTAGCCTGAATAGTAGGGTATAGGTAGATTGGTGCCGCCAAGAGGGTTGGCCAGTTCAAATACTAAACTATCACCCTCATTATCTGCAGCACTGATCGGTACGCGAATTGTATCATTTACATTCATAATGTTCAATGGCGGACCTGCTAAAATTGCTGCAGAGTTATTTTGAAGGGAGTCGTTTAGGAAAGATTCTATATAAAAGGCATTACCACTAGCACCGGATAGGTTTGTAATACCAACATTTCTGGTGCTATTGGCAAAAGTTAGTTTCCAGTCAGATGCTTTTGTATTTAAATGTATGGTATCTGTATACACCCCAATGATATAGCCTGGTATAGTAGCAGACGAGTTAGTGCAGGTTGTATTTACTCCTGCACAAAATATATCCAAAGTGTCTTCGGAGCTTTTAGTTAGTGTTTTATATCGAGTGATATTATGGTAGGTTGACTCTAATGTTATGGTAGAGGATACTGGAAGACTGATAGCTCCTGTTTCGCATGTTTTATATAAGGTTAGTATAAGCTTATAGTAGTTTCCTGATTGTACATACTCATATCGAAGCTCTCCACCTGAAAAGTGATTAGCAAATAATGATGTACTTAACAGCGTAAAAAACAGGATAGTGGCTATATGCTTCATTAAGGCTTTTTTATAAATATAACCTTTTTTGAAGAAGCTATCTCACTAAAAAATCAATAGGTAAAGCTATGTTTACGGCTGTGTAGCAGTGTATATTATCCCTACTGTATAGATACCTGCAGGGTAGGTAACACCGGGGTTAGATCTATAATTGATCGAAAAACGCTGATCTTCACCATTTTTACAATTAACCAAAAGGTTTTGAGGTGCGTTTGTGATATTCATGAACTGA
>CAZPDA010000407.1:0-1660 GCA_964585115.1 uncultured Flavipsychrobacter sp. | reverse complement strand
CTATTATTTTTGTTCTGTATAAGGGTAGAAAGCAATAGTGAGTTTATCCCGGAGTGATAATAACCGTCTTCAATAACTGACATTATAGCTTGTTCGATTTCTTCCGAAGGACTACCTTTTAGCACGTATCCTCTAGCTCCGCTACGTATCATATTGATGATACTTGTTTCATTGCCATACATAGATAAAGCAAGCACCTTAAGGTGAGGCCATTTTTTATTTATGCACCTCATCGTTTCGTACCCATTCATCACAGGCATAGAAACATCTAGAATACATACACTGGGTAATACCTCTGCATCAGAAAGCTTTGTAATTAACTCCTTACCGTCTGAAGCCTCAATATCTATCTGAAAATCGGAGTTAGTAGACAGAAGTGCTTTTAAGCCTCTTCTAAATATTTCATGGTCATCTGCAACAGCCAGTTTATACATATTAATGCTCTTATCTATTTTAATTACCCCTGAATGTTTAAACAAAACTATAATAAAAACACTGCTCGTTAACCGTGAAAAACACCCCTTTGAAATACCGTTTTTATCCCTTCAAGGTTATTTACATCTTGTGTAAAACCATAGAAAACAATGAAACACTGTAATACTCAACAATCATCAGATAGAGGTAGCGTGCTCCAATACCAAATGAGAACACATTTATACATAATCCTTTTTTTGCTTACCGTAGCTACCTCAACTTCGTGTAAGAACACTAATGAGAAAGAGACGGAAGCCGAAACCGAAACCGTACAGCAATATACTTTTGATCAACAAGTATTCTGCCTCAATATGCTGTCAAATATCAGTGCGCATTATAATAAACATGATAGCATTGCAGACTCTACTGAAAATGCAATAATAAATGTATTTGCATCTGATGAAATTCAAACACTCATTGGCGAGTGGAAGTGTGTATGGGGACCGAAAGTGTTTGTAGCCGACTCTGTAAGTAAAATTGCTACAAACACAATGTTCATTGCACAGAAACTTAATACAGACACTTTTGTAGTAGCAATAGCGGGGACAGACCCACACTCTTTTACAGATTGGTTATTTGAAGACTTTAATATGATTACTACCTGCACTTGGGATATAAGGGATAAAGCGAAAGGGAAGATCACAGCTGCAACATGCACAGGGCTAACCACACTAAAAGGGATGAGCATTCTAGGGGGTGAGACCGTAAAATCTTTTATTGAAAAAGTAGCAAGAGACTCCGGCAAAGTAAATGTATGGGTAACAGGACATAGCCTAGGCGGCGCATTAGCACCGGTATACGCTCTTCATTTAAACAATAGTATCCAAAGTGCCACTGTAAATATCAACTGTCTGGCTGTAGCAGGAGCAACACCGGGAGACAGCATTTTTGCAGCATATTATAATTCTGTACTTGGCCCAAACACAAGACGTGTATGGAATACTAGAGACCTCGTTCCACATGGCTATGAAGTTGATATGCTGGAAGAAGTACCTCAATTATACGGCGACAGTACAGATAAATTCCCCTCTTGGTCGCAACCTACACTTAATAGAGTAATCAATATATGCGCAGATAAAAACTATACACAACTGCAACCATCGATAACGAATAGTTTCACATCTGCCATATATGAGAAAGACTCCCTTAAAGGTTTTTCAGACTCATTAATACACAGTTTTTACGG
>CAZPDA010000406.1:0-1672 GCA_964585115.1 uncultured Flavipsychrobacter sp. | reverse complement strand
AGGTAAATATTACCCCTTATGAAGAAGTTCTTAAAAGTAGTAGGTATCATAATAATAGTATTTGCAGTACTAATAGCTGTTGGTATAGGATATATCAATAACTCATTCCCAAAAGTATCTGCTGCACCTGATATTAAAGTGGAGTTAACTCCTGAGCGAGTTGCAAGAGGTAAATATCTGGCTCACTCTGTAGCTCTATGTATCGATTGTCATTCCACAAGAGACTGGAACAAGTTTGCAGCACCGCCTGTTAATGGTACTTTGGGTGCTGGTGGAGAGCGTTTTGACCAGACTATGGGTTTCCCAGGAGTATATTATTCTAAGAACATTACACCATATGGTCTGAATGACTGGACCGACGGGGAAATATATCGAGCTATCACCGCAGGTGTTAGTAAAGATGATGAACCTTTATTTCCTGTAATGCCATATCATTATTATGGTATTATAGACTCGAATGATGTATGTGCTATCATAGCATATGTTAGAACATTGCCTGAGATAAAAAATGATGTACCGGATTCTAAACCTGATTTTCCATTTACACTAATAGGTAGAACAATACCCAAAGATGGTAAACCTACTCCAATGCCTGCTAGAACTGATACTATAGCTTATGGTAAGTATGTGGCTACAATGTCAGCATGTGTAGAATGCCATACCAAAGTGGAAAAGGGGCAGATAATAAAAGGGGTAGAATATAGTGGGGGAAGGGTATTTGAGTTGCCGGGTGGTACACTTAGGTCGGCAAATATAACACCACATAACACAGGTATTGGTGGCTGGACTAGATCTGATTTTATACAGAGGTTCAAGCAGTATAGCGATTCCGGCTATGTAGCAGCTAAGCTAGACTTTACTACAGACTACAACTCAATAATGCCTTGGGCTATGTATGCAGATATGGAAGAAAATGACTTGATAGCTATTTATGAGTACTTAAAAACAATAGAGCCAATTGATAATAGCCCTGTAAAGTGGGATCCTCGTGCTAATTAAATGGTCCACTCGTGTATAGAATCACAATCAGCATCTGTTAGTAATAATGAGTGGTCATTATCTAGCTCGTAATAATTAGATAAATATTGTTTGCCTGATTGCTCTAGCATGCGCTCTCCAAGGTTTGAGAAGCCTGCATTGATAAAGTGCTTATCTAGATCATAATTACCTACAATTGTTCTGGCACACATCTTATCAAAGTTAAGCGTGTAGAATCCATGGTCTATAAGAGTATTACATATTTCGGTAGCATACCCGCAGCCTTTGTATTGAGGTAGTAGGTTATAAGTTAGTTCAAAAAGGTTGACCTCTTCAATGTAGTAAAAGCCTGCTACGCCTATAAAGTCACCATAGCTATTTACAACTTTACCTATGCTTATACCATATTCTTGTTCGTGAAGTATGTAGTCAGCAATACGTTTTTCTATATCAGCTTTACATTCTATAGAAAAAGTAGGAGGGGTGAACTGCATTGCATCGAATGAAGAGAATAGTAGAGATAGTTCAACAATATCCTTTTCGGAGATAGAAGCTACCGTTAAGTTTCTGCTTTTGATACGCATAACTACTATAGTTTGAGTTCGGAGCGCTAAGTTACAATTTTTTAATAATATATATCTTATTAATATTAAATAGTTAGTTAATGAACTAAGCCGCTATGTCCGTGTTAGAT
>CAZPDA010000405.1:0-1673 GCA_964585115.1 uncultured Flavipsychrobacter sp. | reverse complement strand
CCGCTAAATGGTGTATCTCTTTCTTTTTGCAGATATCTAAGTATATCTATTATCTGTTGGATAAAAGGTACTTCCAGAATATTGGTGGTCTTCTTTACAGAGTATGGGATGCCCTTACGCTCCATATGGGCAATAATGTTATCCGCTTGCTTGTGCTGCGCATACAGCACTGCAATGTTGCCCAGGTTTACCCCCTGCTTTTGCAACTCTTCTATCTGTAATACCACATCTGCTTCTTCATGCAGTGTGTTGGCATATTGCTTTATGATGATCGGCACGGTGTCTTTACCTTCTTTAAAACGGTCTGCCGATGCTACAATGTCTTTATTCAATTTCAGATCTTCCAGCTCGTAGATCAGGCGTTGCTGATTCTCTTTAATAGTAGCGGTAGCCTTGTCTAATATAGCTTGTGAAGAACGATAATTTTGTGGCAGTACTACCACATTTATATTGTGCTGATAACGCTGATAAAACTCCACAATATTTCTCAATCTAGCCCCCTGGAACTCGTATATGGATTGATCGTCATCGCCCACTACAAATACATTGGGATCGTCCCAAAACTCCGTAAGCAGGTGCAACAAATTGCTCTGTGCACCATTGGTATCCTGAAACTCATCCACCAAAATAAATTGGTTACGCTCCTGATAACTGAGCAATAATGCCGGATGTTTTTTAAAGGCATCCAGCACCCATATGATCATGTCATTGAAATCGTACCTGCCGATCTCTTCCATCTTTTTCAGGTATACATCAAAGAGTAGCGCAGCCGCACGGGTATCTTCCATTCTTGCTACTTCTTCATCTATCTTCGATTGCTTCAGATCTCCTTTTTCGTAACCCTTACCTTTTCTTTTATAGATATAATCATCTCTATTAGGCAGGTCGGTAATATATTCGTCAATAGCATTGCTGATGATCTCAGAGGTCAGGTTCTCTCGCTTCATCATATCGAAGAGGCGATTCAAACGGCGGGTATCAAAGTAGATGTTCCCGCTAAACCTTCTAAGTGCATGGCCTTTGGGGAGCTCCTCCAGCATCTCATACAGTAGCTCCGTACGTTCCAGATCGGTAATGGGCTGTAGCGTTCTTACACTGAAGTATTCATTATTATTCTGAATAACATTATTACAAAAAGCGTGGAAGGTGCATATGTTCACCTTATGTGCTGACGGGCCTATCACCTGCACCAAACGGCGACGCATAGAGTTGGTTGCCTCATCAGTATAGGTAAGGCAGAGTATTTCTTGCGGCTGCACTTGTGCCTCACTTCTCAGCAGGTTGGCTATGCGCATGGATAGAACTTCTGTCTTACCCGTGCCCGGACCTGCAATTACCATCACGGGGCCGTAAATGGCATCTACCGCTTGTTTTTGCTCTGCGTTGAGTTGATTATAACGTCTTAAAAATGCTTCTTCGTTGATCAACATAAATATTCGTCTGAAGATATGAAGTTATGAAAAGACATCTTATGCTACATTTGTAATAAATAACACTCGAATGGCTTTGAAATATAAAGGACTGTACCTGACGATCGTATTCTGTTTGACAGCAATTTTTGCAAAGGCACAGGAAGCAGATACGCTAGCTCCTTTCCAAAAACATCCTACACTACCGGCGTTTGAATTGCTGATGGTGGATAGTGCAACAACCTTCAGTACCTATAATATACC
>CAZPDA010000404.1:0-1676 GCA_964585115.1 uncultured Flavipsychrobacter sp. | reverse complement strand
ATATCTTCTGTAGCATCTAGGAATGTTGCCGCTATTTGATTTAGCACCTGTCCTTTGTAAGGAATAGGGCGTGGCAACACTACATCAAATGCAGATATGCGATCGCTTACTACCATTACCAAATTTTTATCTCCGATGGTATACACATCGCGTACTTTACCTTTATAAAAATTCGTTTGGTTAGGTAACTGTAACATATAGATTGTTTGTATTTATAAAGGTGATTGTCAGGATGCAAAAGTAACAAGAAAAAGATAGTCTTCCATTATATGGAAGATTGTTATAGATTGTGACACTGATAAATGCTGAATCTATTATTTAAATATTATCAGTGCTAATTTATATATGACTGAATGCGTATATTGAATTAGGTGTGCTTATCTTTGGATCAGCATGACAGGTAGGGGGCATATTCGTCGTTTTAAGATACTGTGGTCAAACATATTGTTCATCAGTATCATCATTATCGCTATTGCAGTATCATATCACAGCAATATTGATAGATCTGTCATTGTTCAGAAAATATGGAAATATCAGAGCGGTTATCCTGTAGGGGATATGCTCAGTTTTGATAATGCCGTATATACTATTGATGATAGCCTATACATCTCAAAATATAATAGCAAGATAGCTAAAGTAGTGAGTGCAAACAACCAGTTGCTCATCATAACCTCCCTTAAGACTAATGAGCAGGGGAAATACATTTTTTTCTCGCCTCTTGTTAGTGAATAGTTCTATTAGCATGTAGGTATTTTACTGCTATTTCACTGATCAATATTCTTTTAGAAACGTAATAATTCATTTTATTAAACTCTTAACAGAATATAGTGCAGAAGCGTTCTCCAATAACGAACAAACCTGCTTTTGCACATGTTGATATTATAGGGGTAGGCACAATTATTTACTACTAAACTAAAAACTATAGAACTATGGTACATACAACTGATGAAGTCGATAGAGAACTCATTGTTGTAACAATGAGTGGACATGTAAATGATCTGGAAATAAAGGATATACAGAAGGAGATAACAGAATACGGGAGAAACGAGGTGAATCTGCAGTTAGATATTATAGACGAAGAAGGATTGAATAACATAAATGCTTTTTTAGGTAAGCTGAAGACTGATAATGACGCTGTTGAAAAAGTGAATAAAATAGCTGTAGTTACTCAAAAAGGTTTAATGCAAAAAACTATGGGTATACAAACTGATGTACTACCTACAGTACCAATAAGAATTTTTGACAGAGCAGAAAGAGAACATGCACGTGATTGGTTGTCTGCAACAGATAGTGATATAGAGAGAGGTATAGAAATGTTCCCTTTCCCGGAGCACGATGATATAATGGGCATTATCATTAATGGTAAAATAACTGAAGATGATCTGAAGCGCTTTGAAAAATACTTTGAAAAAATGATGCATGATAAGGAGAAGATAAATTTATACATGGAATACGTTCATATAGACGGGGTAACATTAGGGGCCGTATGGCAGGATATGAAGGCTTATGTTAAATTCTTTAACCACTATAATAAGATTGCTATAGTGAGTAATAGAAAGTGGATAGAAATGGGGTCTACAGCTGAAGATTTCTTTATCCCCAATATAAACATGAAGCATTTTGGAATGGACGAAAGGGCCAATGCTGTGAAGTGGTTAGCTACAAACAATTAATAT
>CAZPDA010000403.1:0-1679 GCA_964585115.1 uncultured Flavipsychrobacter sp. | reverse complement strand
TTTTTGTAGTGTAGCAGAGTGATGATCTCTGTTACACTATGTGATCTTTTTCATAAATACCAGAGCGGTCCACTTTTTCATAAATAATTTTAGGCACTATATGGTTTGGTTCCGTTTGTTTTGATTGATGATACAAAAATATCACACTCAACAAAGGGTGTAGTCCCTAAGATTAGTAGAAATTGTAAACCGCTGGTTAACCTTATACTTGATAGAGCTTATGAGGTAACCCAATCATAATTGTTTATTAAAAAGAACAATATGACCAAATGTAGGAAGAAGAATAAGCATAAAACATGACGAAAATCATAAAATCAGGCTACTTGCCTAAAAAAATAGGGTGTTTTCACCCCCTTTTTTCTCAGGGAGGAGCTGTAATTTTGTATTAATAGCTATTTAATACTAGCTATACGCATATAGAGCCAGCCCTCATACACTACTCCCATGAATCGAGGACTTTACCCTACTAAGTAATGGAATGGTGCAGATGATGCACCATTTTTTATAATATCACAGCTTGCTTACAAATTGCTCTACCGTTACCTGTATTATTTGTTGAAATTTTTCTCTGGTATCCTCAACCGTGGTTTCTATCTTCAGCTGTTGGTGGTTGAGTAGTTCTATGACTTTGTGGGTAAGGTCATGCTCCAAGCTGCGTAGTTGCTGCAGCAAGTCATCAAACTCAGGCCGCTTGCCCTCCAGTATGGTTGCTGCATCTACTTCCAGCGCATATCTGGCAGAGATGTTGTCGGCTAATTGCTTAAATATTTGTACTATTTTTTCCGGTTTGTTCATTGTTACCTAATGATCATTCAGGGTGATAAATGAGAAAATAACTATTGATAGCAGCATAAGCTACTAACGTACACACAACACATAAGCATGGCTGTATGTATAGATCTGGTCTCTCTCAATTATCCCTTCATATCTTTTAGGTATACGCCTTTTTCTGTACGAATAATAAGGCAAACCTTAAATTGTGTTGCTCCGGGGCAGTGTGTCAATGCCTCCACCTCATCGGCATGCTCTCTGTAGGATATTAAAAACAGGTGTTCGTCTATTGATCCTGCAGGTACGGCAGCCACTTTCTCTACGATTCCCTTAATATGCTCTACCTCCTCTGCTGCGCCGCAAAGGTATTGATGTTCTTGGCATATTTGCCTTGCTGTAGCAAGGGATAGGTCGGTCTGCATTTTGTTATTAAGTCTAAGGGTCTAATAGTGGTATAAATATATGAAAATTAGCCCAGTATTAGTATAACTAAAAGAACTAATTGTATCTATAAAAAAAGAACCATGTGATGCAAGACCACATGGCTGAAATATTATTAACGTACTGCTTGACTTAGTTTAAAGTACAAGAGTAATCGTCGTTTATGGAGTTGTTTACTTTAGACTGATAGTCTTCGCAAAGGCGTCTTGCCTCAGCTTCGTTTTGAGATCTAAGTGGCAACGTGCCGCTCTCTGTTGTTATCGGATCTTCGCAATAACATTCGTACTCTTTAACGCAAGAGGTGAAAGAGATACACGCAATAGCAATAGATATAAGCTTCTTCATTTCTTAGATTAGTTTTTAGCCTGCTACCCAGTACTGTAGATATGGGTAGTAGCCGGTAAAGGTAAAAAAAACTGTTAAAAAGGGGAATACCCTTAAGAAAAATGACAGTATTATTATTAGCC
>CAZPDA010000402.1:0-1684 GCA_964585115.1 uncultured Flavipsychrobacter sp. | reverse complement strand
ACGTTATTTATTTTATGTATTAATATCTACTTTTCAAATGTTTATATGATTTTTGCCTGCATTTAAATATAAATAATATATAATATGTATCTGATTTTGTGTATAACCTGGCAAGGCGACAATTTATAGCACGAAATCAACAGACTTTAAAAAATATTTGGACTATATGGTCATTATTTTAAACAAGCTATACCTTATTGGTAATTAGCTATTTAGGGATAGTCTGCTAGGCTTTATCTATCTATTCTGTAGGTGTAAATCATTGATTTTTAGGATTTTGGGGTTAAAATGTTCATAACTGCGCTTTTGTGGGGTGGATATTTGATAGATATTTGTGTCATCAGATTTTTATTTCTTAACAATTAAATTTTCATGCAATGAAAAAAATCGTTCTAGCAGCAGCTGCAATCGCTGCATTCGCATTCGGCGCTAACGCGCAAACTACAGCTACAAGCACATTAGCTACAAGTGCAGTATTAGTAGAAGTTATCGAGCTTACTCCAGCTATCAACTTCGCAAACCCAGGTTGGAATACTTTCAACACTATCGCTGAATACGATAGCGGTTTAGACCTTCTTGAGTTCCCTGCAGTAGCTCCTGGTCCAGCTCCAGCTGGTGAGTTCGAGTTCACTCTAGCTTCAAGCGTAGGTTACACTGTAGTAGCTACTTCTCCTGAAGAGTTCTCTTGTTCTTGTAACCCACAGACTTACCCTCTAATGGCTAGCTCTCTTTCTTTCACAGTTGTAACTGCTCCAGCAGGTGCTACTGATGTTGCTTCAGGTGCTGCTCTAGTATGGGATGCTGGTACTACTCTTTTCAACCACCCAACTGGTCACACTTACGCTAACTGGGCTATGGATGTATTCTTAGATCCAGGTTACGGTCACCAAGGTGGTGTTTACACTCTACCAGTTACTATCACTGCTACTACTCTATAATTTTATAGACAAGTTCAGTCACATTAAGTATATAAAACCCTCCTCCTCTCTTTGTGGGGAGGGTTTTATCTCTCTAAGGAGAGTTATAAGTAAGCCATGATAAACAAAAAACGCACAACACACACAGAAACAAAAAATAAACACTCACAACTTCAAAGCAATAAATAGAAACCCCTATGAAATGCTTTATCTATATGCGTTTTCTTTTGCCCATAGTATGTCTTAGTATTATATACATACTTGGCTCTTCATCTACTGCGATAGCAGAGCCTATAGGCGATATTCTAACGATAACATCGCTTAAGGATTCGATGGAAGCTGCAGAAGATGCAAACCTGTTGGTCAACAGGGTCACCATATCAAATAATACCAGAAAGGTTCAGCGAATTGGTGTGAGAACTAAAGTTCCCAAGGGTTGGAAAAACCTTTCTAAAAGTAAGCATATCGAAGGCGATGATCTATTCTATAATTTATCGCCGGGTCAAGTAATAAATATACCCGTCAACCTATTAAGGTTACCAGATGCCTCTCCAGAGTGGTCTCCGGTAACTTTTTTAGTTTGGAATAGGGAAATGGGTTCGGATACTCAAAAATATGCTTATTATATAAAGAACTTCACACGTAAAAAGTTTGTCGCATTTGCTAGAAATCAGAATATCGAGGTCACTAATAACATTAGAAATGCTGCACCTGTTACTTACATAAAAAATACAGGAAACATTACAGATAAGTATGTAGTAAAATAT
>CAZPDA010000401.1:0-1687 GCA_964585115.1 uncultured Flavipsychrobacter sp. | reverse complement strand
CCTGAAATATCGAATGACGACCTTGACAAAATGGTCCTTTATAGCAGCAACCTTGCGGTACCGGGCAGAAGGGATGTAAATGATGAAACCGTATTGAAGGGCAAACAACTGTTCAATCAAATAGGTTGTGCATCTTGCCATACGCCAAAACATACCACAGGTACACACCCCAGGTTTGCCAACTTATCCAACCAAGAGATCAGGCCATATACAGATATGCTACTGCATGACATGGGTGATGATTTGGCCGATGGACGCCCCGACTATAAAGCCAATGGTAACGAATGGCGTACACCGCCACTTTGGGGTATTGGGCTGATACATGCGGTAAACAACCATACACTACTACTGCACGACGGCAGAGCAAGAGGTATAGAGGAAGCCATATTATGGCATGGTGGAGAAGGGGCAACAAGTAGAGACAAGTACAAAACATTGACCAAAACAGAGCGTCAACAAGTATTGGCATTCTTAAACTCTTTGTAGAAAATGAGCAATAATAGGAAGATAACAGTAGGGGTATTCTTAGCACTGATGATCACTGTATTCTTTGCTTGTAAGAAGAAGGATGATGGCGGTGATGAGCCTAGCATGGTGGATTTTGACAGAGCAGCTATGCAAAAAGATATTGCAGACCAGGTGATACTACCTGCCAATAAGAGCTTTGAAACAGAGACCACAGCATTACAAACTACCCTCAACAACCTGCTGAACAATACTAATACCAGCACACTGGAAACAGCGCAAACCCAATGGCGCAAAACAGCAAATGCTTGGGAACATTGCTCGCTGTTCAACATCGGTCGCATTAAAGATGACTACATACACAATAAGATCTATACCTGGCCTGCAAATGAAGAGTTTATAAACACGTTCATTCAGAGTACGGATGTATTGGGCAATGCTTATATCTCTTCCAAAGGATCCAGTTCCAAAGGATTGGCGGCAATGGAGTACTTGTTGTTTAGCGAAGAGGGCAATCAAGCGGTATTGGATAGCTTAACCAATAACCCATATGCACAGAGAAAAAAAGAATATCTGAAAGCACTCGGAGACAACCTGCATACCATAGCAAGCTTATTGAACTATACTTGGTCGCAAACAGGTAGCGATTATTACACCACCTTCGTCAGCTCTAAGGGTACGGGTGTAAATACAAGTACCAACATACTCATCAACGAGATGGCTAACCTCATAGAAACCATGCTGAACACCAAAATAGGCAAACCTATGGGTAAGCATTTGGATAACGTACCTAATGTAACCTTATTGGAATCTTATAGGGCGAAAGAATCGTTGAGCTTTTTATTGAGCAACTTAGCATCGCTTAGGGCTACCTTCACAGGTGGTACAGGTGTAGGTGTGGACGATTACTTAGATGCCGTGGGTGCCATGTACGATGATGAAAAACTATCTGCACATGTACTGCAACAAATGACAACGGTACAGACAGCACTTAATAAGCTACAGCCCAACCTATACACTTCGCTTACCACCAGGCAGCAGGATATGGAGCAAGCGCATCAGGAGTTGAAAGCCTTATTGGTACTTTTTAAAGTAGACATCGTTAGTAACTTATCCATCACCCTTACATTGAATGATAATGACGGGGATTAGATATGGATACCTTCTGTAATTATTTAGGTATAGTATCGTATGTATATTTTCACGGAGTACATTATATAAT
>CAZPDA010000400.1:0-1695 GCA_964585115.1 uncultured Flavipsychrobacter sp. | reverse complement strand
AGACATGGCTAAGAGAGGTACTATCATAAACATGTCCATGACTGATATTATTCCTGCTCGGGGTGAAGATGTTCTTGATTCGTTAATAAAAGTATATGTTGAAGCCAATGTTGATGATAGAAATAGAATGGTAAACGGTACCATCGAGTTTATTGATATAAGACTAGATTCAGTAATAATAGAGTTAGGTGAAATAGAGAAAAAAATAGAAGGGTTTAAAAAAGACAATGACATAACAGATATTCAGGAACAATCAAAACGTTTATTAGATAATACTAGTAGTTATGCTAGACAGTTAACTACTCAAGAAGTACAATTAAAGGTAATAGAGTCGCTTGAGTCTTATATTACGGATAGCAAAAATGCACTACGAATTGTTCCCTCCACACTTTTAATAGAAGATAATCAGTTAAACGGTATTATAGGCAGCTACAACCAGCTATTAGCTGAAAGAGAAGAATTGCTACTTACTAATCAAGAAAACAGCCCTTACATTCAAAATATTGATGCGCGTATACGTAATAAGAAAACGGATATGCTTAACGCTCTTACTTCATTAAAACGAAGTATCAATGTTAGCATTACAGAGCTGAAAAGGAAGACTGGGTTGATTGATAATCAGATTAAACAACTACCACGTGCTGAGCGCTTGTCTCTAGAATATGCACGTAGACAAAATATAAAACAGGAACTATACCTATTCCTTCTTAAAAAACGTGAAGAAGCAGCTATATCAAAATCTTCTACTATTGCTAACGTTAGAGTAATAGACCCCGCTAGAAGGACAGGAGGACCAGTATCGCCTAATAATAAACGCTCTTATTTAATGGCATTTGTTATAGGTTGTATTATACCTGGTATTTATGTCTTTATAAAAGAGTTCTTCAATGTTAAAGTATTAACCAAAGAAGATATAGAAAAGGTGACTAGTATCCCTATTATCGGTGATGTAGTGCACAGTGATGAAGAGAAGACTATTGTTGTTACTGAAAAGAGTAAGAGTGTTATTGCTGAACAATTCAGAGCAATAAGAACAAATATTCAATTCCTACTCCCTAGCAAAGAGCAAAAAGTGATAATGGTAACTTCAAGTATGAGTGGTGAGGGTAAATCATTTATTGCTATAAACCTTGCACAAACGATTGCATTATCAGGTAAAAAAGTAGCGCTACTAGAGCTTGATCTTAGAAAACCTAAAGTGACTAAGAACCTAGGTCTAGATGGAGGTAAAGGCTTTTCAAGTTATATAATCGGCCAAGAAGAACTACTTGATGTTATGCAGGTTGTAAAAGAGTCAGAGAATTTACATGTACTACCTTCTGGCCCAGTGCCACCAAATCCTTCTGAGCTTATTATGCTTGGCAAAGTCAAAGAGATGTTTGATACATTGAAAGCCAACTATGACTATGTAGTAATTGATACAGCTCCTGTAGGGTTGGTTACGGATGCTCAGTTATTAAGCACACATGCTGATATGGTTGCTTATATCTGTCGCCAAGGTTACACATACAAGCAACAAATAAGCTCTGCTGACGATTTGTATGATAAAAAGAAATTACCTAAGATGAATATCATTGTCAATGATGTTAAGTCTAAACGCTCAGGAGGTTATGGTTACGGCTATGGCTACGGATATGGTTATGGCTACGGATATGGGCAGGCTTATAGTAGCGGTTACTTTGAAGACGATGATAT
>CAZPDA010000399.1:0-1698 GCA_964585115.1 uncultured Flavipsychrobacter sp. | reverse complement strand
AAGCAAAGGGGATACCGAAAAGATATCATTGACAAATTCAGGTTGGGGTTCTGTCCTGAAGGTGGAGAGGTGTTTGCAAAAGAGGCGGTTAAGAAAGAGTATAATATAGAGCTGCTGGAAAAAGCAGGACTCGTTAAAAACAGGAACGGATTATATTACGATGTCTATAGAGGTCGGGTGATCTTTCCCATCCAAAGTATGACGGGCCGTGTGCTTGGCTTTGGTGCTCGTGTACTGAAGAAAACAGAGCGTGCGCCTAAATACATCAACACTCCGGAGAATGAGCTCTATAATAAAAGTAGAGTACTGTATGGGCTGTATCAGTCTCGTCAGTCCATCAATAAATTAGATGAGTGTTTTCTTGTAGAAGGTTATACTGATGTAATATCTCTACATCAAGGTGGGGTAGAAAATGTGGTGGCTAGTAGTGGTACGTCACTTACAGAAGGTCAGCTAAGGTTAATAGGTCAACTGACGAAGAACCTTACCATACTATATGATGGGGATGCTGCAGGGGTAAAGGCCGCATTGAGAGGGCTTGATATGGCCTTGTCAGAAAGTTTTAATGTAAAGCTGGTTCTACTACCCGAAGGAGAAGATCCTGATAGCTTTATTCAGGAAAACGGTGCAGAGAAGTTTCATGAGTACGTAAAGCAGAATAAGAAAGATGTCATCACATTCCGTTTGGAAGTAGGGATGCGTGAGGTGGGAGAAGACCCCGTGCTGAAGTCGAAGCTGGTCAATGAAATGGCAGAGAGTATCTCACGTATTAATAAGACCGAAGACTTTGCTTTACAAGATCACTACATAAAAGTTGCTACCAATAAACTTAAGGTTGATGAACCGGGCTTTATCAACCTCGTTAATAAGTATATAAGAGACAGGGTAGAGCAGGAAAGACGACAGAGTAGAAGAGATGAAAAGGCAATGCCTGATCCTGAGCAACTTTCCGGTGATGAAAGTTTTGAAGTAGCGGAATCAAAGATCAATCCTGATGAGCAGCAAGAGTGGGAGTTAGTTAGAGTGTTAATAGAGTTTGGTTCAATGGACTATGAAGGGTTTGATAATGTTGCTCATCTGCTATACGAGCGGGTAGATCCGGAGTTGATCGAGACGGATATAGCGAGAAAGGTGTACAATGATTACTACAACTATTCGCATGAGCATAACCAGCTACCGACTTTATCATTCTTTACGAACAATCCTGATACAGAGTTACATTCTGTAATCGCAACAATACTGCATACTAATAGTAGTATAAGCCACAACTGGAAGGAAAAGCACAATATAGATACGCTGCACGGCGATCTTAACTACATCAATGAGGTCAACAGTACACTGATCTACTTTGAACTGAAAAAACTAAGGCATATACTCAATAGCCTTCACGATCGTATGAATACAGAGCAAGACGCTGATAAACTCCGTGTGATCATGCAAAAGTATTTAGAACTAAAAAAAGAAGAGGCTGAGATGACACAAGTTCATGGCACGGCTATCCTTAAGTTCAAATAGGGTTAGTTACTAAATATGAGTTGCCTTAGCCATTTGTTTTTTGAAAGTAGATAGGCCAGTAGAAGTGATATGAAAAAGAGTATGGGTGTATATACATAGTCCCACCAAGTATAAGTAAAAACCTGAGGCAGGTAGATAAAAAACAAATACATGTAAATACACAAAGCTTTGAAACAAACCAAA
>CAZPDA010000398.1:0-1707 GCA_964585115.1 uncultured Flavipsychrobacter sp. | reverse complement strand
ATCATAGAGATATGGATCGAAGCTTACATTGGCGCGCATGTTCACAATATTAAAAAGTGTTGACGCTATAGACATGTCTATATTGCTCCAGTTAAACGAATCTTTAGCCAGATCGTATCCGCTATTTACTCTAAAATTGTCAATGATCTTGATCTTCTTAAACCCTGTAGAGTCTTTACTGCTACGCGTTTTGATCTGTAAGTTATTATCGAATCCAAAATTTAGCCTACTACTAAAGGATCCGTACTGCCCACCAGGCACACCCACTACCGAACCTTCGTACACGGAAAGGTATTGCGGCTGCCCACCGTCAGATAAGATGGTACGGTAGCCATAGTTATATGGATCGTTTGCATAGTCAGGAGCAAAATTCATAGATACATTTGGCCTGAACTCATGACGAATACCTGCCAGCTTGCCTCGCTTAAATAACTTCAACCCATAGATACGTGTGTTAAATGCAATATTTGCACTATAATCTCTTGCAGTATAAAACCCTCTGCTTGATATTGTATCCAAAGATTCTCTATCGTTATCATAATAGCGATACATCCTCCTTGTAAGCCAATACTCATTGTAGTTGGCACCAACACTCATATTCAAGAATCGGAATAAATTATAGGATGCGTTGATAGGAATGGAGTGCTTCATACCATTCTCCATTTTATTAAAAAGAGAGTCACCTAAATAACGGAAGTTGCTATCATAAAAAGAAACCTTATTCAGTGCTGTCAAGTTATAGTTGAACGCAATTTTTTCATACCACTTATTACCAACACTATTCTTCGATGTAAATGGTTTTATCTGATTAACATTAAAGTTAATCTCAGGTAAAGTCACCTCTACAAGTCTTGTACCCGTGTTCTGGTTATGCCTTGCTGCAACAGTTAGTGAGATTGGCTTATTGGCCCAGTTCTTACTATACGTAATATTCGACTGGAACTGGTTCTGCAATATCTGGTTGGCATTGAATGTGGTATTCTTATTAAAGGAGCTGGTACCCAGATTTACAAAACTATTGAAGCTGCTATTAGGGCGAGACTTTGGGTCTGACCGATGCTCCCAGCCAAACTGAAAGTCTCTACTGATGGAGGTATTTTGTTCAAACTCTTCACCGGTCTTTATATATGCATACGTAAAGGTTACTGCTCCCGCATATTTATAACGGTTAGCATAGCTGCTCAAACTACTTAACTGCCAGCTACCCCTGCTATAGATCTGACTCTGCATTTGCAAGTCTACCTTATCGCTCAGGTGCAGGTAGTATCCTCCGTTAATCAAGCCCAGTCCTCTTCGGTTATCTACCGTGTAGGTTGGTAGCATAAAACCTGAGGTTTGCCCCTTGGTAATGGGGAATAAACCGAAAGGTAAAAATATAGGAGTGGGTACTTGTTCTATTTCAATATTAGCAGGGCCTGTTGCGGCTACCTTATCCGGCACTACTTTTATCTTCTTGGCTATGATGCCGAAGTGTGGCGTATCCAATGCACACGTGGTGTATACGTTATTCAACCCATAGATAGACTGATCGGGGTTGCGCTTTATCTGCTGACTATACACATACCCCTCTCCATATTGTGAACGTGCATTTCGTACAATGGCTTTTTTACTTTTAAAATTGTACAGCAGAGAATCGTAAGTAAACTTTTCCTGTCCCTGTGTAAAGGTGGCACGCTCGTCTTTCTTTAATATTATAGTATCTGTGAG
>CAZPDA010000397.1:0-1709 GCA_964585115.1 uncultured Flavipsychrobacter sp. | reverse complement strand
ATGGAAATGGAATGGCTTTACGGTTGGCAACATGTCTACATATACCAGCAGCACACTCGCCAACAACGACTCCATTGTATGTATTTTATCAAGCAATGCTACCTGCTTATCTCAAAGTGATGATACTAGCAATAGTATTATAATAACGGTTAACCCTGTTGTTACACCAACGGTGAATCTTGTACCCAACCCATCAGACACTATATGTCAAAATAGTACATTGAGCTATACCGCTAATGTGATAAACGGAGGTACTGCCCCTGCTTATCAATGGAAAGTTAATGGCATTAATGCTGGCACTTCAAATAGCTACACCAGCAGCACTTGGGCAAATAATGATGTTGTAACCTGTGACGTAACCAGTAACGCTGCTTGTGCTACAACAACTCAAGCCAGCGACACAAACACGGTAACAGTACTATCAAATGTTATTCCGAATATTACGATTGCCGCAACTCCGGATAGTGTAGTTTGTGCCAATACTATTATAAACTTCAATAGCAATATTACCAATGGAGGCACCGCACCTGCTTTCCAATGGTTAAGAAATGGAATAAATATAACTGGTGCAACTAACAGCACTTTATTAGCACCAACGATAGCCAGCAATGATGTTATAAGTTGTATAATGACAAGTAGTGATATCTGTATCACAAAAGAGAAGGATACAAGTAACACTATAAAAATAAGGAAGCTGCCAACTAGTACACCAACAGTAAGTATTACAGCATCTCCAAACACAACTATAGCTCAAGGCACACAGGTTACCTTTACTGCAAATGTTTTGGACGCCGGTACCAACCCATCTTACCAGTGGAGTAAGAATACCAACCCTATTTCGGGAGAAACTAATAGTACTTACATTACCTCTACACTTGCTGACCAAGATAAAATTTCAGTAACAATAAAAAGTAGTGACTCTTGCAGCACACTAAATAGTGTTATCAGCAACACGCTAACGATTACAGTAAATGTGTCTGTTGTGAATAGAATTTTGGATGAAGATATCTATCTATATCCTAATCCGAATGAAGGATCCTTCATATTAAAAGGTTCTATACCATCAAACGTATCAGCTGATGCAATATCATATCAAATAATAGATATTGTTGGGCATGTTGTAACTCAAGATCAAGTAATAGTAAATGGTACTAGCTTCCAACATCAGATTGAACTTAACGACGATGTTACTAGCGGTATATACTATTTAAGGCTAGAAGTAGACGGCTTGATCTACACTAAGAAATTCAATGTACTGAAGTAAGTAAACGAATGATATTCTTATTTATAAACAAGGGGCATTATTTAATGCCCCTTGTTTTATTTTTATCGCTTTTCAAACATTAGGTTCTTCACCCTACCTGCATCTAGTTGAAAACCTGTTAGTTTTTCTCCGGCTCTTTGAAATCTAAGCAGCCCAACCATTGATGTATACTGATCCTTATCATAGAGCTCCAGTTCCATAGGTTCATTATCTTTTATGCTTACTAGCAGTTCTTCGTCTTTTGTAGTAACACGGTAGATTACATCCAACTCTTTACTATAGTAGTCTCCTATGTAGTCGGCTGTTTTTATCAGTGTTTTATCCACCTCATTTTTTCGCTTGCAAACTGTTGCCTCTCCATTCTGAATGATCTTAAGCGATTGTGTTTGACCTTCCTGAAGATCAGAGAATGTAAAACTAAGGTTAGAAACACCTGGTATTTGAT
>CAZPDA010000396.1:0-1709 GCA_964585115.1 uncultured Flavipsychrobacter sp. | reverse complement strand
TCTCATAAACTGAATGGGAGTGACTTTGCTTATAATAAAGCGGCCAAAAATAATATTGGAAACGACTTCAGCGTTACCCGATTAGAGTATTACATCTCTAACATTAGCATTACGCATGATGGCGGTATGGTTACCCCAATAAACAACCATTATATTCTGGTGGATGCTTCACAAAACGTAATGGAAGATCTTGGCTCTTATAATATTACCAATGTAGAAAGCATTAGTTTTTATGTAGGTGTGGATACGCCAAATAACCATGCTGATCCGTCTTTACAGCCAAACGGGCACCCCTTAGCACCAAAATCTCCATCAATGCACTGGGGTTGGACAGCAGGATACCGATTCGTAGCTATGGAAGGGAATTGCGGTGCAGGTTTGTCTCAAACATTCCAAATACATGCATTGGGTGATAACAACTATCTAAAAACCACGATCAATGTATCAGGCACCAGCCAAGGTGGTAAGATCATCATACCCATCTTTGCGGACTATGCACTAGCAATAAAAGATATCGATGTTTCTACGGGAACAGTATTTACGCATGGATCTGCAGATGAAGCCGCATATCTGCTAGGGAATTTTAATGTAGATGTATTTTACCCTGGCTTCCCGGTATCTGTCGGGCAAACTGCGACGAAAGCTGTAATGGTAAACGTAGCACCAAACCCTACCACAACAGGAACATTTTCTATAAATTTTGCAGGTATGGATGAGGTTGCCCAAATAGCTATTTATGATGTTCAAGGCCGATTGGTTTCTGTAACTAATAAAGAAGCTAAGCAACAACTAGTGTCGGCAAAGGTTAATCAGCCGGGTATGTACTTTGTAAACGTGACTACTGCAACAGGTACTACACATCAAGAGAAGGTTGTAGTTCAATAAATCCACTCCTGTGTACAGACTTACTTCAATAGCATACCTATTGATGATATTGGCATTATCGTCATGTCATAAAGAACCAAATAGTTCGGTGGTGATGGAAGAAACATCCATTACTACTGTTCCTAATGGGTTTCCGGAAATTCCATTTCCGGATGACAACCCTTTTTCCCAAAAGAAGTGGGAATTGGGCAAAATGCTGTTTTATGAAAAGGCTTTATCTGTAGATCATTCTATTAGCTGCGGATCATGCCATAAAACAGCCCTTGCTTTTAGTGACAATGTAGCCAAGAGTATAGGTGCTAACCAGCAAACAGGACGACAAAACTCGCCAAGTCTGGCCAATGTAGCTTACCACCCTTACTATACCAGAGCAGGTGGAGTACCTACATTAGAAATGCAAATACTGGTACCGATACAAGAACACGATGAGTTTGACTTTAATATTATTGATATAGCGGAACGGTTGAACCAAATACCGGAATATGTTCAGCTGAGCAATGAAGTATTTGGCAGAAACCCTGATCCGTATGTAATAACTAGGGCGATCAGCACTTTTGAACGGACTTTGGTAAGTGGGCATAGTCGTTATGACCAAATGCTTACTACCGGAGACAGTAGTTATTTAAGCCTTTCCGAAAGAAGAGGTATGTCTCTATTCTTTAGCAACAGGACAAGCTGTAGCAAATGCCATTCCGGTTTCAACTTTACGAACTATGCATTTGAGAACAACGGTTTATACGAAAACTACAGTGATATTGGTAGAGCCCGCTTTACGGGTAATGATGCCGATAATGCTTTATTCAAAGTGCCTAGCTTAAGAAATA
>CAZPDA010000395.1:0-1717 GCA_964585115.1 uncultured Flavipsychrobacter sp. | reverse complement strand
CTTCTTACCTGCACCAATGATAGAATCTGAGGTAAACACAAGATTATTCCCGTTGATAGAAGGACCAAACTCAGAGCCATCAGTATTGAAAGCCATCAGCTCAACTGTTCCACCAGGCATAGATTTGACCATATCTTTTGCCACCTCACAACTCTTTATCATATTCATCACACTTCTATTACCTGTATTCTTTGCTTGATATTGCTCTAGGTAATACTTAGCATCATCATACTTCTGTAGCGTCATCAACACTTTTGCATAGCGCAGCTTGATCTCATCCGGGCAATCTTTTTCTACAACAGCTTTGCTATACCATGCAGCAGCTTCTGCAGGCTTTTTTACCAACATGTAGCAATCACCAAGTTTGCTGAATACATCTAGACTGCCATTTTGCTCTGCTACCGTTTCATAATATTGTATGGCATCATGAAAGGCGTAATGTCTGTATAAGTAATCTGCCTTCAACAGATCTTTATCTTGGCTTTTTGCGGTAACATGTACCGACGTAAGAGCCAATAGTATAGTGAGTATTAACGATTCAATTCTTTTCATAACAAATGTTTTGCTGTACTTACTTAGAATGGTTTAATGAAACGTGGGTTTACATATTTATTCACATCTCTAACAAAGTCGAAGCCTAATACGATCTCATGAGAACCATTGTTATAACCGTTCAACCCAGACACCGTATAATCATAAGCATAACCTATATTAAGTCTCTTAGTAGCTTGTAAGTGTACCATAGCTTCTACAGACTCATCTGTACGATAGGTAGCACCTACCATCAGTCTATTAAAGAAGATAAGTGACAAATTCAGATCAACATTCATAGGTTGTTGATATTTACCGTTACCGGCATATCTTGCCATCACTTGTGGTTCTAACTTAAAATTGTCTGTTATTGGAATAATATATCCACCACTCAAGTAGTAGCTTCTTATCTGTCTTGCAGACTGCGTTTGATTAGTTAGCCCTTTTCTATCTTTATCGTAATAATTTTCTATAAGGTTAGGTACTGAAGCGCCTACATAGAAGTTGCTACCCGACCAGAAAACCCCGGCACCAAAGTTTGGCAACACTGCATTATTAATATTATTCTGCAATGTATTATCTGACTGTTGCTGTGGATTTAGTCGGCTATACTCTGCACTGTATATAGATACACCTGCTTGCAAACCAAATGACAAGGATGTTTTCTTAATAGGAATACGGTATGAGTAATAGCTCATAATATTCGTATTATCCGTTACACCAAGCGTTTCATTATTCACACTCAAGCCTAAAGAGACCGGTCTGTGTTCTTTCATATAGCTACCTACAGGGCCATCAATGTTTACATTGAAATTCCTCGGAGCACCATTGATACCTGACCATTGGTTTCTGTAAGCAGCGTTCGCCGTCAACATATTCTTATTACCTGCATAAGCCGGATTATAGATCAATTTGTTGAACATGAACATCGTATAGTGAGGGTGGTCTTGTCCTATTGCAACAGAAGGCAACAAAACAATCAACACCAGCCAATAGATATATTTCATAGTTAATTATTTTTTAGTTCAATAATGATTTTATAGTGATTATCTCTGGATCATTAAGAAGCCGGTAAATGCATCCTTGCCACCAGTCTTATTCTGCTCATTCAGTTTCAACAGATAATAGTACGTGCCATCTGCCAAATTGCTACCATCGGTTTTAGTACCAGACCATCCACCTGAGT
>CAZPDA010000394.1:0-1736 GCA_964585115.1 uncultured Flavipsychrobacter sp. | reverse complement strand
GTATACTATAGAAGATACTAAGAAAAATGCAGAGAATCTTTGTATAGAAAACTCTAGCGAAACTGAGGAAGGTGGTATCAAAACGGTTGAGGACTGCTATTTATATTAAATAGAATGAACTGTGTGAATGTGCACGACCTGCGCTTGTTATGGAAGAGTTAGTAATTAATGAGAAGAAAGGTGCAGCCTTTTATATAAAGAGATCAATAGGATCATTACTGTTGCTAAGTATGGCAGCAGTATTTTTTTATTCTGCAGGTACCAAACTAGAGACTATAGAGTCCTTTGAATGGACTTTTATGGACTTGGGCATACGCAACTACAGCTTTGCTGTTATCGTTGCTCGACTATTCATTGCATTGGAATTTACGATCGGAGCTTTACTTGTCGGTCATATCTACTTAAAGAAGTTCACATACCCACTTACTATTGGTGTGCTATCCATATTTAGCATTTACCTTATCATACTTATTATACAAAAAGGAGATACGGGCAACTGCCAATGCTTTGGCGAAGAGTTGCAAATGACCCCATCGCAGGCTATCATTAAGAATGTCATTATGATAGCTGTGACGATACTTCTTATGTACATCTACCCCATCAAACCTTATAAGGGGCATATGTACGTAGCAAGCCTGCTGGTGATGGGAGCTATAGTTGCTGCAATAGTAGCTATGCCGCTAAACATAGGTAATACACCACAACAAATAGATCAGCCACTGGCTTTAGACTCACTATATAATGGTGATAGAGCACCCAAAACAGAGCTGAGAGAAGGTAAGCACATCATATGTTTCATGAGCCTTACCTGCCCACACTGTAGAAAAGCTGCGGGTTTCTTTAGAATACTGAAAGAGCAGCACCCGGAATACCCTATATACTTTGTACTAATTGGTCATAAAGACCACCTTGACGATTTTTATCAAGAAACAAAAGCAACTAACATTACCTACTTCCACTTACAGAGAAAGGGTGTGTTGCCCGCATTAGGTATCAAGAGCGTACCTACGATCTTTTGGGTTAATGATGGTGTTGCTGAATACAAGGGTAATTATACACAGCTAGACCCCGCTGTAATAGATAAGTGGCTAAAGAAGTAACTTTGCCGTTTCTATCAAGTACTACTAATGAGCAATAACGATATTGAAGACATTTGGGAAGACGACCCTGAAGTCGATGAGCAAGGTGATGAACAAGCACCGCTTACCGAGCGCATGCGTATCAAAACAGATCGCAAACAAGAACCTCTACGCATCGATAAATTCCTGATGAACAGGATAGAGAATGCCACAAGAAACAAAGTACAAGGTGCTATAGAAGAAGGCTTTGTACTAGTTAACGACAAACAGGTAAAGCCTAACTACAAGGTAAAACCAGGCGACGAGATCATTGTTTTTGAAACTCGAAACCCTGAAAGCACTGAAGTAATACCTGAAGAGCTTCCACTAGATATATTATATGAAGATGACTCATTAATGATCATCAACAAACCAGCAGGTATGGTAGTTCACCCTGGTTGTGGCAACTATACCGGCACACTTGTTAATGGGTTAGCACATTACTTAGGTGAAGAAGAAGATGTAGACACCGACTCACTACCTCGTGTTGGGCTAGTACATAGAATTGACAAGAACACCAGCGGTCTGATAGTTATCGGAAAAACCGAAGAAGCTATGAGTAAACTGGCTGCTCAATTCAAAGACCATACCGTACATAGAAGGTATATAGCATTAGTA
>CAZPDA010000393.1:0-1767 GCA_964585115.1 uncultured Flavipsychrobacter sp. | reverse complement strand
GCATTATTTATAATCAAATAAGGCATTACCGTATTATAACCTTCAGGGATATGCACTTCTGACATAATAAACTATTTTTTAGATGTTGATAATAGAACAAAAGTAGTGGGCTGCTGTTCAGCAAAATTGGAAAAATGCGACATTTTCTAAGCATCCCTGTATTCTATGCCCTCTGCATTGCCGGAGAAGTATTGCTTAGGATGATAGCCGGAGAACTCCTTAAAGTCGTGAATAAAGTGTGATTGATCATAATAGCCGCAATCATAAGCTATTTCCGTAAGTGTTTTATGCTTCATCCCGTAGTTATTCATTGCCTTACCAAACCTTACAATCCTATTATATAGTTTAGGGCTAAAACCGGAATATTCTTTAAACTTACGCTCAAACTGCCTTCTGGATAAGTAGTACTGTTCTGATAGCTGATCAATATTTGTAAAAGAGGTAGTATGAATAACCTGCCTGATGGCATGATGAAGGGGTAAAACTGCAGGCTGTTCTTTTATCAGCCGTTGCTCAAGAAAGCTTGATAAAATTCTGTATCTGGCCTTGTTATCCGTTGCCAACATCATCTGCTCTTCCAAAGAACGCCCCGCCACACCAAGTAATGTATGTAGGTCCGGAGACTGGTTGGATATCTCCTGTGCTGTAGTGCCCAACAATACATTAGCAGCAAATGGATATAAGTAAACACCAAAAATGCCAAAATCATCTACAGTGGTATATCTGTTATAGCTCCTGGATGCACCCTGAACCATAGAAAATGGCTCTAATCTGTTATCACCCGGTGTATGGAACCGTCCTTTGTAATGAAAGATCATCTCTGTACAAGAATCCGCCATGGAACGGTACACATAAGGATTACCTGCAATACCATCCATCTCGAACACCCAAAAGAAGCGTATATAAGGTGTTAAAAGAGACGAAGGTGGTATTTGGTAGAAGGTGACCATAAGTTTTACGAATGTATCAAGAATTATGATTTATATCAGCTTTAGGATTTAAACGTTGTATAGGGCGCAGCATTATCGTAATTTTGAGCAAAACGAAAAAACTAATGCCACATTACTATACATTAGGAAACATCCCTCATAAACGTCATACACAATTCAGACAACCTGATGGCAAACTCTATTCGGAGCAGCTATTCAGTACGGAGGGTTTTTCATCCAACTACTCCCTTTTATACCATATACACCCGCCAACCCAGATCATCAAAGCAGAAGAGCCAATAGATGTATCACCCAAACCGGCAACGGACAATATCTTAAAACACAGAAGTTTTGAAGGTTTTGATATTAAACCGGTAGCAGATTATTTACAGAGCAGAAAAATCGTATTGTTCAACAACGATGTACAAATAACATTAGCTGCTCCGCAAAAAAGCCTTACCGAATATTTTTATAAGAATGGAGATGCCGATGAAGTGATCTTTGTGCATGAAGGTGAAGGCACACTAAAAACACAATATGGTGATCTCCCTTTCGGATACGGCGATTATGTGGTCGTGCCACGTGGTACCATCTACCAAATAGAGTTTAAGGACGAGAAGAACAGACTGTTTATTGTAGAGTCCTTCAGTCCGGTAAACTTCCCAAAAAGATATTTAAGCCGATATGGCCAGCTATTAGAGCATGCGCCATTCTGTGAGCGTGATATACGCAAACCTCAAAACCTGAAACCTGTTGACGAGAAAGGCGAATTTCTGATACAAACGAAGAAAAAAGGATTGTTGTACCCGATCACTTATGCTAACCATCCATTTGATGT
>CAZPDA010000392.1:0-1767 GCA_964585115.1 uncultured Flavipsychrobacter sp. | reverse complement strand
ATACTAAACAATTATTTAGAGTTAATAAAAATTAAACATTGGCTATGCGTATGTTATCTTTCTTTTTTTGAGCTACGTAATATCCTATAGAGAATATTTGGGTAAGGATGAGAATTATAGGTACCACTATTGATATATCGTAAAAGAAGTCTGCATAGCTAATGCTTTTGGTGCTGAAGTTTTTATATAGCAGCACTCCTATGCTACCACAGTAACCAAAGAAATCTGCCATGATAACTACAAAGCTGGCATTGCCCGGGTAGCGAAATACTGCAAACAGCCGCTCGAAGAAAATAGTATTGGCCGGAACATAAGCTAGATACAGACCTATACTTGTGCATGATATCCATACTATTGGGTCTATCATTCCTCTACCATACATCAATGTTGCACACAGCGCTATTACGCCACCTGTAATAGCTAATAGATGTATACCCACAAATGCCTTCATATTATTTTTAATGCTTTGTAGGAATATCATCATAAATAGAATGATGACAGAGGTAGGTATTTCTGTTAATGATAAGAGTACAGCATTCTCTTTAATGCCCATCCCATTCCATATCTCTACAGCAAAGTTGTCTCTATAGTCTCTGTATGCAGTTAGCAATACATAGCTGAGCATAAAAACAAATAGCCCCCAAAAGAATGTAGCTACGAACTGTTTACGTTGTTCTTTATTCATGGTCGTCCGTTCTGATTTTAGGCTGATGTCTTCAGAGCTTTGGTCGGGCAGTTGCTCTAGCATCCATACTGCTACAAGTAGAATAGGGAAGAACGCGATACCTACGAGGAAGGGCATCCATGCATCTGGTATATGCCAATTGCTGATCATCAGTCTACCGATTGTCTTTACAAATGCTGATGAGAATATCTGTGTAATGGTAAGACCTATAACCAGTATCTCCGTACTGCGTCTGCCTTCCAGATAGTTGAATACTAAACCGAATACCATACCAATAGGCAGTCCGTTTAGCAATAGGCATATTATTCCATAAGGTTCCGGAATGATAGCAAAAAAGAAGAGTGATAATATGGAGAATGCAATTAACCCTATGATGATCTTAGGACGCGATCTATGTGTAGCTTCTGCTACTATCTTTATACCTACAAACTTAGATATGGTATAACCTATAACCTGAGCAATGATCAACCATATCTTATATTCTATACCAAAGAATGATGTACCTGCATACGTACCCGCTGCAAAAGCCTTACGAACAGCATACATAGATGTGTAGGTAAAGAATGCCGCAAGCGTTGCGTATATGATGAATTGAATAGAGTTTGGTCTCAACCTTTTACTTATCGCACTTTTCATTTCTAAACAATTGTTTAGTATTTGTAAATATTGCGAAAGTAGAAATCGTATGTTAAGCCAATGCTAACTTTTGTAAAGTGGGCGTTATTTCTGGTTGAAGAAATAGACGATAAGCATAATGCAAGGTTCATTCCCGGTATTCTTAGGTACGTGCTCTAACCTCCCGTCGAAGAATAAAGAATCTCCTTCTGACAAGTGATACACACCACCATTAATATGATAATCAACTTCACCTTTTAGTATATACTTATACTCATAAGCGTCGGTACTTACTTTGTCTCTGTGTGAATCAGTATTCAATTCTAGTAGAACAAAATCAACTGTTGATGCTCCAAGGTTCTTCACGAATATCCTTTTATAAAAGAAACCCTTGGCGTCTTCTTTCTCAAAACCTACATAGTCTTCTTTCTTTTGTACTATGATATTAGGTTCTTGAATATTCAGAG
>CAZPDA010000391.1:0-1767 GCA_964585115.1 uncultured Flavipsychrobacter sp. | reverse complement strand
CTGCAGTACCTTTGTTAGCACCTTGCAATACATTACCACCTACAAAACCAGGACCACCCGGGTTAGTGCCTTGTCTCATCCAGAAATAGTAATACCCCGCAGTATCTGTATGCGGTGCATTGCTCCACAAAATAGGATTTGCGCCATTGGCATAGTACGTAGGCAGGTAGTTTGCATAATTGTTTGATGAGGTATTGAATGCTGCCTTTAATAAGAAATGACAGCCTGAGCTAGGCTGACGGTAAGGTATCTGAAAAGAACCACCACTATCTATTGTGGCACTATCTACAGCTGTAAGTATAGTACCTGCTGAAGAGGTACATTTTTCAATTAACCACGCTGTACCGTAGTTATTATTGCTTTGTTGTCCTTGGTTTGATGAATTAGGAATGCCATACCCATAAAAATAGTTTTGTGCATTAACGGCAGTTGTGCTTACCAGCGCAATTCCTAATAGAGTAATTAGTTTTTTCATGTCTTTGAATTTTATATAGGTTTAATTAATAAAAAAGTGTTTCAATAGTATTGACGACATGACATTACAATTCGTTAGTATATAAATAAAAAAAGGAGGCCGCAGCCTCCCTTCTACCTTCATTTAACTTAATAAATATGAAGAAGCCCACATTTTTACTTCACTAGTTTGAAAGTTTTGTTACCTGCAGTAGTTTGTACTTCAAGCATGTATAGACCTGCTGCCATATCGTTTGCACCGATAGACACTTGCTGACCTTCGTTATACGTTTGGCTGAAGATAACCGCTCCGGTAACACTTGTGATCGTTACTACTTTATCACCGCTGATGTTGTTAAGACCATCAATGTTTATCTGACCTTGTACAGGGTTAGGGAATACTGATACTTTACCTAGCTCACTGTTTACGTTAGTAACGTTAGTAGCCCATACATAGCGTCCTTTGAACTGAGTATCGTTCTCTTCAAACACAATGTTGTTGATGTTTTGGTTGTTAGCATCTACCGTTACATAAAGTACAGGATTGTCTTTACCCCACTGATCGCCAAATAGTTTGTAGGTACCATTAGCTAAGCTGCTGAAAGAGAACTCTCCATTAGCATCAGTAGTAGTATATGCTACTGCATTATCACTCATGTCTGTAAGCAACATGATACGTCCTTCTAGCGGATCGCCTACTGCAGTACCTTTGTTAGCACCTGCTAATACAGAACCACCTACGAAACCAGGACCACCGGGGTTAGTACCTGCTACCATAGTGAAGTTGTAGTTATTACCCGCAGTAGTGATAGCCGTAGCACCAGACCACATTAGGTTGCCCGTAGTACCGCTACCTGCATAGTATGTAGGCAAGTAGTTAGCATAGTGTGCAGAGTTTGACTTGAATGCTGCCTTGACCAATAGCTGGCAACCGCTGCCTACCTGAGGCATAATGAAAGAATAAGCATGAAGGCTATCTGCTACCTCTTGGCTATCTACAGCTGTAAGTGTATAGCTATTGCCCGACACACATTTTTCGATAAGCCATACGGTCATGTCAAGTTGGTTACCTTGTCCTGATACAGGATCTACATTACCTGTAATGTAAGTTTGTGCTTCTGCTGCTGTGAAGCTACCTAGCGCCATTGCGATAATTAGTGAAAATTTTTTCATAGTACTTTTTTTAGTTTTAAAATCTATTAAATCGTTTAACTGATGCTATTGACGCAGGACGCATATAGTTCGTTAGTAGCAAGTAGAAAAAAACTTATATCAAACAAAAAGAGCAGCCCGAAAGCCGCTCCTGTTTTATAC
>CAZPDA010000390.1:0-1774 GCA_964585115.1 uncultured Flavipsychrobacter sp. | reverse complement strand
TGTTAACCCTGTAGAATATTTTCAAGACTTGTTTGGTTTGTAGAATATTACCGTTAGCACTTAGTTTATATAGATCAACCGTACCACCAAAACCTTTCCGGTCGCCACGAACATATATATGCTGTCCATTTGGTGAAACAGAGAAGTGGTCCCCAACAACAGAATCGTTTATCCATACCGATTGCAGGCTGGTGTTCACTTTTAATAAAAAGTGTTTTTTACTATCTACGGTAATGCTATTGCTGATCGTTAATGGTTTGGTTACAAAACCTAGTAAGTAAAGGTTTCCTGCATCATCACTTTCCACTTCCAATATCGTTCCCATTCCCGTGTAGATCACACTGTCTACAACGTTCATAGTAGCGGTATCTCGCTTATCTATACGAATATGTCCGTTCCAAGAGGTGTGAGATGATGTGCCACCAACTTTTTTAGGTATGTAGGCCGACCAGAAGTATCCAGGTGCAGCACTTTCAATAAAAAAAGGATTACCTGTTGAACTGCCGGTAGAAGAATGGCAAGTGAACTTTACTGAATCGATGGGTACTCGTTGCGCGGTAGAGGCATAGCAGATAAGCCCCAAGGCAAGGGTGAATAAAAAATGTTTCATGTTATTCCGGTGTTTGTGTTTCCATAAAGTTACCGAAACCATTAGACACTAATCTGAAGAAGACATTAAAATAGCTACTTAATAGCTATCATCGATACCATTATAAGTCATCCATTCCATTGCTCTGCCTAGGTACATTTTTACATAGTTGTCTGATAAAAAGAGGTTGGCAAAATAGTTAAAGCGCTCTGCCTGTAACCCCAGGTAATATATCCAGATAGCTTGCCCTGCATAGGGTATAAGTGCCAGCTCCTCATCACTTACATTTAATATTGTGCGATAGCCTTCTATGAAAGCTGCTTTCTTTTGTTCGTAGATGCTTTTGTCGGATTCTATACAGTATTGTTGTAAGCAGAAGTATCCTAAGTCTAGTATGAGTGGTCCGTTACCACAGTTGTCAAAATCAAAGAAGGTGATCTTGTTCTCCTCATCCACACTCATATTATCATACCATATGTCTAAGTGTACGATACCCTTTCGTAGTGCATCGTCATTAAGTACTTTTTGAAGTCTAGGCTCAAAGTCTCTTATCCACTTCATTTCATCAAGGCTTTTCGAGATGTAAGCAGTTGATTCGTGATAAGCATTCTTTACCAGTTTGTCAATGGAGTAATTTACGCGATTGATCTGCCTATGTAATGTTTGCTGATGTAGCTTAGCCATTTCTACACCCACATTATATACTTGCGCTATGTTTTGGTAGCGCTCCTTCTTGCCTGGTGCATACGAAAAGAGTACAGCATACCTCATGCCTTCCGGTGCATTGGTCTGTTGTATCAATTGTCCGTTAATATCTGCAATGGGGTACGACACATTTACGTGCGCTTTTACCTCATTCAAAAACTCAACCTCTGCAGTTACATTTTGCAATGTGTGGTGCTTGTGGTTATAAATACGTAGAATATACCTTTCTATCCCTGAGGTGATTAGATAGCTGTGGTTCATGTTTGTTTTTAGCAATTTGCATTGCGCATCGGGTAGTTGATATTGCTGTGCTACCCAAAGTGTTAAGTGCTCGGGGGATAGGGTAGAGTCAATAACCGGAAAGGTGTCTTGGGGAAGCATATGTGTGTAGTGAAAAGTTGAATTGCCGAATATAAGGACATAACCGATAAATATTGGATATATTAGTTCACAAATTGTATTGCTGCTCTATGAAATACC
>CAZPDA010000389.1:0-1780 GCA_964585115.1 uncultured Flavipsychrobacter sp. | reverse complement strand
GTATCATCTCTTCGTAAAAAACGTTAAATTCAGGTTACCAAACATTTAACTTAATATTATGAGAAGTGGAGCATTACTAACAACAATTTTTCTTTTGACCTTAGGATTATTTTCCCCTACATCATCCTATGCACAGTGTAGTACCACTGCATCTCCAGCATCTAGTAATTGTGCTAGTTTTGGTGATGGCATAGACAAAGTAACTATCAATGGAGTTTCTACTACTTCTGGAAGTACTAATGGTTGTAGCGGCTCAAACGGACATGGAGTTTACACAGCACCTGTTTTCAAATTAGTACCAGGACAATCAAATAGCATTTCTGCATTATTAGGTAGCGGTACTGAAAGTGAAGGTTTTGCAATATTCATTGACTTAGATAATAACGGGTATTTTAATGGTAGCAATGAAATTGTTTATCAATATGGTACATCTGGCACTAGTATATCCGGCACATTTACAATACCAACAACAGGTGTAACTACAGGTACACAACTAGTAATGAGAATGCGTGCTGGATGGTTACACTATCCGTGGGCTATTGGCGATGCTTGTGCATCTATAGGTTATGGTTATGGTGAAACAGAGGACTACACAGTGATCCTATGCCCTCCTGTTGCGGTTACTACACATCCGTCAGATTCTGCAGCATGCGAAGGTACCAATGCCAGCTTTACTGTAGCAACAAATAGCACTGGGGTTACATATCAATGGCAATACGAACAGCCTGGTAGCAACGGATATGTAAACGTTGTAAATAATACAAACTTTAGCGGGGCAACTTCAGGCACATTATCTATTACGAATATCCCTCCTAGTTTAGATGGTTCTAACTTTCGTTGTATTATAAACAGTACCTGTAATACAAACCTAGCAGACACTAGTACTCCTGCATTATTAGCTGTATCACAAAATGTAAATATAACTAACCAGCCAACCACTGACACTACTTGTGAAGGACTAAACGTAGCCTTTGATATTACAGCTACTGGTAACATTATATCTTATACTTGGCAAAAGTATGTACAAGGTTCTGGCTGGGTAACACTTACTAACACACCTCCATATAGCGGAGTAACAACTAAAAAGCTTCAAATGGGTGGTGTTGTAGACACACTTAACGGAGCACTGTTCAGATGTATAGTAGGTGGAGAGTGTGTTTCAGATACTACCGACTCCATTACACTAGGAGTTAATAGCATACCAAAAGTTATCAACCATCCAACTAACGTAAGTGTAATACAAGGTAGCGATGCCAACTTTAGTGTAATAGCAGCAGGTCAAGGAGTAGCTTACAGATGGCAAGCTGGTGTTAATGGTACATTCTCTAACATCAACAACCAATCTATTTACTCTGGTGTTAATACTGCAAACTTAACAGTATCTGGAGTTACAGAAGCTCAATCTGGCTTCCAATTCAGATGTATTATACAAGGTTCAGGTGGTTGTGCTGCAGAACCAGATACCAGTACTACTGCAATCCTAAATGTACTTCCTCCATTAGGTATTGGCAATATTACTAAAGTTGAGTCAAGCATATATCCAAACCCTGTGTCTGGTACTACTATAAATGTTACCGTTAACTACTCTGGTAAGAGCAATTTAAAATATAAAGTAATTAGCTCTGTTGGGCAAGTAGTAGTTGAGGGTGACATGAAAAATAACCAAGGCTATAACACCGAGATCTCAGTAGAAGGTTTGAATGCTGGTATATATACAGTTCAGATCACAGACGATAATAATAATAACGTAGAAACAATGAAGTTTACGAAAATATAACTT
>CAZPDA010000388.1:0-1785 GCA_964585115.1 uncultured Flavipsychrobacter sp. | reverse complement strand
GGTCAGAAAATGGGATTGCGATTACGCTGATCCGAATTATATGAAAACAATAGTGCAGCATGAAATGGATGCCTCGAATTAAAATTATGTCTTCGAGGAGTAATGTTATTTGCTACTCTATTACCAGATTGTTAAAAAAGTTTTAACTTAATATATTTAGAAGAGTTGCCCCAATGGATAACAACCTTTACAATACACATACTGATAACATTCATGATGATGCCAGCGCTGTTTGGGCAAGCTGCTTGGATATAATAAAGGACAATGTTAACTGGCGTACTTTTCAAACTTGGTTTGAACCGATACAAGCAGTTGCATTGGCTGGTAATGTGTTAACACTACAAGTGCCGAGTCAGTTTTTCTATGAGTGGTTAGAAGAGCATTATGTAGAATTGATGGGTAAAACCATCAAACGCATATTAGGGAAGGAGGGTAAGCTGGAATATCGTATCTTGATGGAAGGGAAGAAGTCCCAACAAGGTACACAGGCATCAATAAAAATGCCGGGTGGTACATATAATAAACCATCGAAAGATAATAACTACGTAGACATGCCCCTTAAGTGGGATGATCCGCACAATATAAAAACGCCTTACGCAATTCCGGGTCTTAAGCGTATGCAGATAGATCCGCAATTGAACGCCAACTATACATTCGAAAATTATGTAGAGGGTGATTGTAATCGTGTTGCTCGTTCTGCTGGTTTGCATGTTGCTCAAAAGCCAGGTGCTACATCATTCAACCCACTAGTGATATTTGGTGGTGTTGGTTGGGGTAAGACCCACCTAATACAAGCTATTGGTAATGAAGTACGTAGACTTCACCCAAAGAAGACTGTGCTGTACGTTAGTGCTGAAAAGTTTATCAATCAGTTCATCGATCACTCTAAGAATAATGAGGTAAATGACTTTATCAATTTCTACCAGTTGATCGACGTGTTGATACTTGATGATATTCACTTATTTATCCCTGCTACTAAAACTCAGGATGTATTCTTTGCAATATTCAACCACTTACACCAAAGTGGTAAGCAGATCATATTGACAAGTGATACACCTCCTAAAGATCTTGAAGGTATGCAGGAGCGCTTGTTGAGCCGTTTCCGCTGGGGATTGAATGCCGACATACAGCCACCTGATTTTGAGACAAGACAAGAGATACTTCGCCTTAAAATGAAGCATGAAGGTCTTGAGATGCCAGAAGAAGTGGTGAAGTATGTAGCCTACAATGTACAGAGTAATGTACGTGAGCTGGAAGGTGCAATGATCGCATTGTTTGCTCAAGCTACGTTAAATAAGAAGGAAATAGACCTTGAGCTAGCTAAGCGCGTAATGAAGAACTTCGTTAAGACATCGGCACGCGAGCTTACTATCGAGAATATACAGAAAATGGTGTGCGAGTACTTTACGCTACCTTACGACAAGTTGTTGATTAAAACTCGTAAGCGTGAAGTAGTGCAGGCAAGACAGATAACAATGTATCTGGCTAAGAAATTCACTAAGAGTTCGCTTAAGAATATTGGTGAGCACTTCGGTGGATTTGATCATACTACGGTGATACACTCTTGCCAAACGGTAGAGAACTTAATGGACACTGATACAGAGTATAAAGAGAATATACTAGAGCTACAGCAAAAGGTACAGCTGGCCAGCATCTAGTTGTCATAAGCTTTCATTGCTAGTACTCCCTTGCATAACATATTTGTAAGGGAGTTTTTTATGGGTACTCTTTCCCTATTTATTATCTTACATAGATATATTATTTGTTTGAAGAAGCTACTATTAT
>CAZPDA010000387.1:0-1797 GCA_964585115.1 uncultured Flavipsychrobacter sp. | reverse complement strand
GAATAGATATAGCAAGATAGACGAAAAAGACAAGGAGCAGTCGATCAATATATATGAGCTAAATACAGGCAAGAAGCTGTCGAATGTATTTGACATTAGTGAAGGTAAATTCTCAGAGGCTGCAGAGAAATACAAGAATAAAAACAACTCGTTACACATAGATGATTATGTGTTCAGCGATGATGAGCAGAAAATGTTGCTTTTATCAGAGAGTGAGCATATATACCGTAGATCAGTATTGTACAGAGTGTATGTATACGATCTGAAATCAAAAGAAATATCACTACTTGATTTGGATAAAGTATTGCATGCATCTTTCTCTCCGGATGGCAGCAAGGTAGCGTACGTAAAAGGCAATAACTTATACTACAAAGATCTATCAACTGAAGAGACCACGCAAGTAACTACAGATGGAGAGTGGAATAAGATCATTAATGGTAATTGCGATTGGGTATATGAAGAAGAGTTCTCTTTTACTCAGGCTTTTCAATGGGCTCCTGATGGTAAGCACATAGCTTATTACAGGTTTGATGAAAGTCAGGTGCCTATGTATACGCTACAGTATTTCTCCAAAGACAAAGAGTATCCAAGAAACGACACTTACAAATATCCTAAGGCTGGAGAGCCAAACTCTATTGTTGAGATAAAAACTTATGACTTGAAGTCTAAGCAAACGGCAACTATGGATTTAGGTTCAGAAACGGATCAATACATCCCTCGTATTAAATGGACCAATGATGCTAATGAGCTATGTATATATCGATTGAATAGATTACAAAACAAGTTAGAGTTGCTTTTGGCTAATGCAAATACAGGAAAGTCTGAAGTGATCTATAGCGAGACGAATGATTATTATATTGAGATCAACGATAATCTAGAGTTCTTGTCGGATGGTAATACTATGGTGTTTACCAGTGAGCTAAATAGTTATAATCACCTTTTTACTTGGAATTGGAAGAAAAAACAACTTACAGAACTTACCGTTGGTAATTATGATATTGATGAGATCATAGGTGTAGATAAAAGTAGAAAAGTAGTTTACTATACAGCAGCGGTAAAGTCTCCGCTTGAGCGTAAACTTTATAGTGTAGATTGGAAGGGGAAAAATACTACTACATTAACTCCCGAAGAAGGAACGCATAATATTGTAACCATCGAAGGGTATAACTATTTCTTAGACCAACATTCTTCGCTTCATCAACCACCTGTCTATTACCTACGCGATGAAAAGGGGGCAATTGTAAGGACTTTGGAGGACAACAAAGACTTAAAGAAGGAAATGGATAAGTATGACCTAGGAGAACTTTCGTTCACTACTTTCCAGTGTACGGATGGCTCTGAGCTAAATGCTTACATGATTACTCCACCAAACTTTGACAAGAATAAAAAGTATCCGGTGCTAATGTACCAATACAGTGGCCCGGGGTCTCAGCAAGTTGCTGATAGGTTTCCTTTAAGTAACTATTTCTGGCATCAAATGCTTGCACAAAAAGGGTACATCATAGTATGCGCTGATGGTACAGGTACAGGCTTCCGTGGAGAGAGCTTTAAGAAACGCACATACCTACAGTTGGGTAAGATGGAAAGTATGGATCAGATATCAGTAGCGGAGCAGTTAGGCAAATTGCCATATGTAGATGCTGTACGTATAGGTATATGGGGATGGAGCTACGGTGGTTTTATGAGTAGTACTTGTTTGTTCAAAGGGGGAGATATCTTTAAAATGGCCATAGCTGTTGCACCTGTGACCAATTGGAAATACTATGATAATATCTACACGGAGCGCTATATGCGTAC
>CAZPDA010000386.1:0-1806 GCA_964585115.1 uncultured Flavipsychrobacter sp. | reverse complement strand
AAAACGGTCGGCAATAATGTCGACCGTTTTTAGTTATTATTGGTATTTTTATTATGCAACCGACCCACAGTATGATACGAATACTTATCTATATAAGCCTATTATTGCTACCAATTACAGCCCATGCGTCAGATAGAGAAAGTTTAGGTCAGACGAAACAAACCATTTCAGGCGATAGCATTACATTCAGCCAAGCTGTGATAAGAACTATTACTGTAAATGGACAAGACAGACAGGTAATCTACACCAATCCCAAACCGATACTACTAAACCATAAACCAATTTCTTATGATTGCGATCCCGTATTCGCTAATAATATAGGCGTTGCATTATCAGCTATCATTTTCAAATATCAAGATCAAATAGAAGCTTTGGCAACAGGAGTCTATTCTATTTCTATCAACAATATTGTTGTAAACGAGAATGGCAATGTAGTATATCTTGAAATGGAAGGGCTTGCAGGTTACTCCCGCCAACTACCACACCTATATCCCGGTATGAGTACTTTACCTCAAAAAAAGACTATTGCTCTTGAAGAAAGCATTGCCAATACTATATATACTACTACCTTCCCCATTCTAGAAAAAGACGGCGTGCCTACCCCATACCATACCTATTATAGGTCTTCTCAGAAATACGAGCTCAAGTAGATTTATACATTAAAAATTATTTGACATTATCGTTTCATAACGTATATTTACGTTATGAAACGTAAAAAATCGTTAAATACACTTACGAAGGCAGAAGAAGAAGTAATGCAGATCATCTGGCAGATAGAACCTTGTCTGGTCAGGAATATTATAGAACATATTGGCGATCCTGAAATCCCACACAGTACTATCTCATCTGTTGTAAGAATATTAGAGAAGAAAGAATTTTTAGGTCACAACTCATACGGCAAAACGCATGAATACTACTCTATAGTCTCGAAGGAAGAATATGCGCAACATGGCGTAAAAACATTGATGGAAAAATACTTTGGAGGCTCTCCTAAAAAGCTGGTGAGCTTTTTGGTAAAGAACGAGGACATGAACCTGAAAGAGCTCAATGAGCTCATGAAAAACATTGATAACAAAAAAAAGTAACCTATGCTACAATATCTTTTCAACCTCACAGCCATATGGCTAATATGTTTATTGGTATATGATCTATTCTTGCGTAAAGAAACCTATCATACTTACAACCGACTTTACCTTAACATTAGCATACTTCTTGGCATAGCGCTACCCTTCTGGAGCTGGTCTGGCGATTCATTGATCTATAGTAATGAATACAGTAAACCAATTACGGATCAGGCTGTAGCTTTAAAGGAAAATGTTGCAGCTGTATCAGAGTCTGACTTTATACTTAATTGGCAGCAAGTATTATGGGGAATTTATTTAGCAGGTGCTACGATTGCTTTAATCCTATTTATACGTGAGGTATTTAGGATTACAACTTTATACAAACGTGGCAAAAAGTCTAATGACGGTGTTTGGACGATCATTGAAACAGGTAAGAATCATAGCCCCTTCTCTGCATTCAGGATGGTATTTGTAAGCGACAGACAGAATTATACTGATGAAGAAATAAAACTGATCTTCATGCACGAGCAACAGCACGGGCACTTATTACATTTCATAGATCTGCTTTACATCAACATTGTAAAGATCGTATTTTGGTTTCATCCATTAGTATACCTGATAGAGAAAAGACTACTTATGGTCCACGAATATCAGGCAGACTCAGCAGTAAAAGATAATCCCAATGAATACAGTAAGTTTTTGGTAGAACAATCACTGTTACAGCCAGCCCCTATACTCTCTC
>CAZPDA010000385.1:0-1812 GCA_964585115.1 uncultured Flavipsychrobacter sp. | reverse complement strand
AGCAAGAATACCACCGAATACTTTTGGGTGTAGGGTTTTTACACGGCCACCTAATATAGATGGATATCCCGTAACACTTTCTACTGCTGTACAAGGAATGTTCAGATTCTCTATGAAAGTTTGTGTACCACCTGTAGAGTAGATATGAACACCTAGCTCATGCAGCTTTTTCACAATTGGTTCCAGATTGTCTTTGTAGAATACCGAGATAAGCGCAGATTGAATTTTGCGTTCCATATGTAAAAACCTTTATAAGTATGGGAAATTTGCCGCGAAGATAGGAAGCTTCAGGCAAAATATCTTTATTATTCCAAGATAAACGCCCCGTCTCTATTGAGGATGTGTAAAGAGATGTTTTCATTTGTGGCATAATCGGCTAACTTTTGTATACGTTTTCGATACATGTTATTCCCGATAATGATCTTTTTAGGATGCAGTTTTTGATTGATTATAGAAAGGTCTTGAGGTTTAATACTATAATTGATCAATATATAACCTATGCTAACAGTAGTGTTTGGTAATGTAGGTTTATCTAATATCAATAAACGCTCGTCTTTTATTTGCCAAAGTGATTTTTTAAGAGTTTTCTTTTCTTGCCAAGCACCCCACTTGTTACGCGCCGCATTGGTAGCATAGTACAAACTCTTATCTGATATTTTACTACTGCTGCATAAGACATAATAGTTCTTTGATCGTATAAGCTCAACATGATTCGCACCGTTCACATTGTAAATAACAATACGTTCTTGATGAAGATTTTTCCATTGGTGAAGGATGAGTAGTACTACTAGTATGCAAGCAGTACCTAAGCCCATAAAGAGAGCAGGCTTATACTTCTTGATAAGAGCGTAAGAAACAAACGCGATACAACTGTAGGTAAATATGAGCTCTAACCATGAAATAGATAAATGACTTAAACTTTCAGGATTGAGATATTGTAGCTTGAAGATGATGATATTGAATAAACTAACAATTTTGATTAAACCATAACCTAACAGCGTTGCGATTACAGGCAAGCTACTTACAGCTAGCAGGAACATACCTAGCAACAGAATTACACTCATGAAGAAGTAGGCTATGATATTAGCAATGATAAACTGTGCAGGAAATATATTGAAGTAATAAATAACCACTGGTGCAATCAGTAATTCAGCTGCGATACTTACGGAGATGGTTGCCCAAAGGGTCCGTAATATTTTATTGGTTGGGCTAAGGAGTTTGTAAATAGGTTTGTAAAAAATAAAGATAGAGAGCACAGCCAAGAATGAAAGTTGAAAACCTACATCATACAACCAGGCGGGATTAATGATCAGCATGATAAAAGCAGCAGCAAATAGCTGATTGTAGCCATTAGGGTTTTTATTAAGTGCCATACCTACACCAAGTATACTAAACATAGTTGCAGCGCGTACTGCGGAAGAAGGGGCACCTGCTACAACCACATATAGCCATATGAAAGGTATCGCCGCTATGTATTGTATCCACTTATATTTTCTATGTTTTATCCAACGCAATAAAAAAGCAATCGCGAGAAAGAACACGGTAATATGTGCACCTGATATGGCAATGATATGTACGATGCCTGTACTTGCATATGCCTCGCGAATATCAGGATCTAGATTTGCTTTTTCACCGATCAGTATAGCCTGGAGCATCCCTAGGGTTCTATAGTCGGGAATGAATTGCGCTAACCGCTCCATGCAGCTTTGGTGAATGCGCCTGATGAGTGGAAGCTCTTTAACGGGTTTGTAAAGCAAGATCTCTTTTGAAGATGCAAATGCCTGATGATAGATGTTGTGATGTGCACTGAAT
>CAZPDA010000384.1:0-1812 GCA_964585115.1 uncultured Flavipsychrobacter sp. | reverse complement strand
ACATTTGTCTATTTTTTAGATATATAGCCACAGACAGTTGGTCTATAACTTATTCGTCAATGATCTTTTAAATAAAAACGTGCGTAAGGTAGTACATTCTCTCGAATTAACAGAGCAACCTATTGATAGTCGCTATTGCCCTCAAAGTCTTTAAACACTGTTAAAATTGATACGTTTTATAATAACATTAACGCAGTTTAAACCTTATCCGGCAAGCTTTAAGGTGATAACTTATTAAATTTAAATGAATCAACTCCCCAAGCATATGAAATACTTTTTCACACTTTCTCTCCTTGCATTTAGTACACTATTATTCAGCTGTAATAAAAAAAATCATAGCCTTACTGTTACGGAGAATAAGATCGTTGGTCAGTATCGTTTTGAGAAAGTAGTAGTGGAACAGAATATTTTCAAAAGAGAGGATATAACAGGTGAATATAGCGATATGATATTGCAGCTTAACGATAAAAAGCAGGCTGCTATAATAGACAATACAACTGGTATCACTATAACTGGCTTCTGGGATATGTCAGAACGTTATAACACCAATACCTATAGTGATGATAATACCACCACTACTGTACAATACACATTAAATATAGAAGTATCAGGTGCGAGAGGGCAAGACATGTGGTTTTATAGCGATGACGCCACTATTTCTGCTCATAAGCTTCAGTTCAAAACCCACCGTGCGGACGGTGATTATATATACAAGCTAGAAAAGTTATAATCGACCTTTTACTTTTAACAGTGCCCCTACAATTTTTCTCATAAATTTAGGCTATCAAAGTTATGAGTATACAACGCGCGTCTCCTATAAATGAGATCCTTGCAAAACTGATTTTTTTAATACTACCTACCATAGTTGTTGGGTATTTAATAATCAACGACTTTAATGCCTATCATTCTATCCCCCGTACCAACCCATGGCAGTTGGCTACCTACCTTGCTGCAGGCATGGTAGGAGGTGGACTTTTCTATGCATTCCGGTTTCGGTTTCTACCAACCATCACCTTACTCCTTCTCGCTTTCTATGTATTCTACAAAGGGCTAGACAGTATGGCTACCGAAGAGTTTGACAGCTTCTTTATTTCCGTACAGTTTCTACTCTTTTCCATATTGTTTACTGCCGGCTGGTTATGTGGATGGGGCTTTATACGGATTAGGTATTGGAGTATAGTAATAGCAGCCCTTGCACTAGCATCAAGCATTTATCTGATCGCAAAGTTTCAGATGGATAGTCCGGAAAAGTTGATCTTATCTTTTTCTCCTATTCTACTTTATGCTATCTATATCATATTTACAGCCGAGCAGATCTATAATTATAAGGATAAGTCTCAACGTTTTTGGTGGTACCTCACTCGTCGTTTGTTCTCTTTTACAATATTGGCTATACTCCTTTTAGGGGCGGTGGTGTATTATTTGGAAGACGAGATCAACGAAGTAACGGCTAACTATGGTGGTAAGGGGCAGGAGGGCGAGAATAGTATGCTGAAAAAGAACAAAGATGGCAGGTTTGATATCAAGCAATACTCCAAACTTCGTAGCAACCTAGGCCGTAGTAACGAGTTATTATTCTGCGCTCATATAGATAATTTCTTTGAAGGCTCAGATATACCTAATCCATTATACTTAACTGCATTCTACTATTCTAAATTTGATACGCTTACAGAAACTTTTGAAAGGGATGCGACTATCCCTAAAAATGATCTGTTTGAGCCATCATTGACCAAGATCCCGGTATTTTTTACCAAGTATGATTCTTCTGTTATCAAGAATAGCCTAGCCAATAAGCTGCGCAAGACCGTAGAG
>CAZPDA010000383.1:0-1818 GCA_964585115.1 uncultured Flavipsychrobacter sp. | reverse complement strand
ACCAAGATGGAAGCGTCTTTTCTTCCTGAAGTTCAGGTGTTTGTAGTGAAGCATCCATTGCAGCGCTTTGCCAAGTAGGCGTTCGCGTTTTTTCAAGTTCTGCTTCTCTTTCCTGCTTGTATTCAGCCGCAAGGCTGTGCGCTTCCTCTAGTGTGTATCTTTCTTTACCCACCATTAGAGGTATGATTGCCGGCACAGCGGCTGAGTCTGGGCTGTATACCCAAATACTTTGGCCATCGTCTGGCAAATGATATTGCCAGCCATCGCCAAGAGAACAAGGCTGTCCCATTACAAGGACTCCAAAAGCAGCTACCTCACCACCAACGCAGCGGATTAGTAGCAGCTGACTTAAGAAACCATAAGGTTCTATAGGCTTCCTGTAGTTATCGCTAACCACAAAAAAGCAACCTCATGTTAATGTATAGAGTGGCTGGTTAGAAAAGGCTAGGGGGTAATATGGAAGTGGTTAAACAACAATTTCAAAGATTTCATACTCTTTAGCCAATGCTTCTATGCTAACGCTGATGACTTTTCTGGGTTCTCCAATGCGAGGTGTAAAGACATGCACTCCCTTGCCCCGTTTATATGTGCTGCGCTCATGGTCAACATATTTATCAATATAGTTAAGAATGTCCGGAACGCGGGCTGCATATGCCCACCGTATATCACCGCTTGCCTTTTTGTTGCTGAAGCATTCTACATGCAACGCGGGGTAATGGTAGCCTTCTTGATTGTTGATAAGTTCCAATAAGCGGTGGTATTCTCTGTGTGTATCCCAAGTATTTTGTTTTGGGCATAGCTGCTTAGCATATCGGAAAGTGAAGTTTGGGGCAGTTTTGAACCTAGTCCAATTTACCCTGCTGCTTAAGCCGCGTATTCTGCCTTGCTGATCCATGAGATAGGCATCTATGCCATTTCTATCTAGTAGCTTCGAAATTTCATTATTGCGCGACTTCTCTACCGTATGCACGGTTGCCTGAAAGAGTCGTTCTAAGCGTGGCCTGACGCCAACCCAGAAATCATTTGCACTTTTCTCTAAACGGTCTTTCAGTCCAATATCCATATACCATGCTCTTCTTGCCAAAAAGTATATCATGGAATAGTATTAACCATAATGAAGTTACTATGAAGGTGTAACTGCTACGGGTGATGGTAAGTAGGTTTTGATCTCACGGCAATTCGCTTCGCTCATGTCTCCGATAGGGCGAGAGGCTATAAGAGCGCTTTTGTCTCTTTCTTGCTCTATGGATAATATTATATTACCCTGCTCTCCGTGCTTGTGAATATTTACTTCACATACCGCCTGAATCTTGCTTCTTGCAGAAAGACCCTCGTATTATGGAGCCAGAACACGAGCCTGACGATTCCTCTTCTGTCTTATTAGCCTTATCTGCTTTGGCTAAAAAAGCCTTATGGTTTCTGAGAATCTGTTGGAAAAAGGTGATCGGACACAAGTTTACGGTGATCGGTTATGTCGCCAGCATTCTGCTTGCTGTTTGGGGGTTGACGAGTTCTGAAGTAGAGTTGGAGCAGCTGCATACCCGCAATGCTCAGTTGGAAAAGCGCCTGAAAATCATGCAGGCTAAGGCTGAGGTTACGCTGAAAGCCGAGATGGATCGCAACAAAGAATTGATACAAACCCTGCTCAATACTGTCGTAGATGCAAGTGGTTCTATCGTAGAGCTGGATAGTTCTGTTTCCCGTACAGGCGCGGGGCAGGTTGATTATATTAGAAAGCTGGATATTGATAAGCATCGATATATTAAAACGTCGGCTGGTGTAATTGATCTGAGTGACTTCTCGGCACCGGGATATGAC
>CAZPDA010000382.1:0-1820 GCA_964585115.1 uncultured Flavipsychrobacter sp. | reverse complement strand
GTATTGATGCTCAAGTATTATCGGGCAAGGCAGAGAATACAGATAACGCATGGGTGGTTAACTCCGCTAATGATACTACTGTATATGCAATGCCCACCTATGGTAAGTATGTGCATATGAGTGGTGAGGCTATGTATAGTTATCCGCATGATAAACGAGACTCTATACAAAGGGCAATGCAGGCAGCTTGTACACGTGCAGAGAACTTGGCAAAGAAGGATATGTACAACAAGGAGTTGAAATACTATCAATTTGGTATGCCTATGCGTGAGTATCCTCATCAAATAAAAAGAGAGCTGCTACGTGACCTTTATGGTATAGAATATATAATGATGGGCTGCGTGGTAGAAGATTCTTTGATGTGCTATAACCGTACGGCGGAGCAAATATTACAACGTAAATATGGCGATAACTTTTGGCAGATGGTGGAGCAACAGGTGGATAGTGCTGCAAAAGCTACCGGATGGGAATGGGAGTATTAAAGAAAGCTGGATTGCAGTTTGTCGTGATAGGTTTATTATTAACAATAGCCTATAGTGCTTCTGCACAACAATACTCACAGCTGGATACGTCTAAAGTTGACCAGATAATACGATATGGTGAACCGCATTATGTAACCTATATGCGAGCTCAGAATAGAGCTGTAGGGGCACAGAAAGCTAGAGTAGATGATTCTTTAGGACAGATGGTGTTATACAGGTATTATGATACTATAGATAGCAATATGGTAAGTATTACGCAAATGCTGGTTTGGCAAAAGTATCGATTGAGGTTTATCCCTGTTTTAAAACCAGACCATGAGCCAATATATGGCTACATGGCAGAAGCCGACAAAATAATGAAGCAGCGCTACGGCTATGACTATTGGAAGAAAGTAGAGCAACAGGTAGATAGTATCATAAATGCTACTGAATGGAAATAAGCGTACTAAAGAAAACTACATTACAGTTTGTCGTGATAGGTTTATTATTTACAATAGCCTATAGTGCTTCTGCGCAACAAAACGACACATTGGCTGAAGATCTGTTCATACGATACGATGAGCCACATTATCTAATGGAAGAACGTGCAAGGCTTAAAGGTGTTCGCAAAGCTAGGGTAGACGATTCGTTAGGGCAGCTGGTGTTGTATAGGTATTACGATACGATAGATAGTCATATGGTAAGGATGACTCAACATGTAGTTTGGCAAAAGTATCGATTGAGGTTTGTGGCACTTTTAGAAACAGATCATGGACCGATATATGGCTACGTGGGAGAAGCTGACAGGATAATGAGGCAACGCTATGGCGACGATTATTGGCACAAAGTAGAGCATGATGTGAATATCATGAGTAAGACAAAATGTTGGTAAGACATATTGTAAATATTACAGACGATAAATGAACGGAATAATAAAACATATACCAAAGTTGCTTTTGGCTATTGCTATGCTTGTATGTAATGGTTTAGCGTATGGTCAAACTACGCATACTGATTCCTTTGCGCTTGCTATCCCTTACCCTGACTACGAACCCGAGTATGTATATGTAGAACGAATGCGGGAGGAGGGTAAGAAGAAAGCACTACAGGATGATAGCTCAGGGCAGCTGGTGCTACACCAATATTACAGACCTCCAGACCCTGTGAAAGCCAGAGTAACCCGAATAGTAGTGTGGAATATGTATCGCATGAAATTCGTGCCATTAACAGGCTCTGTTTCTACACAAATAATGGGGTACAGATACCAAGCCAACAAAATAATGAAGCAACGCCATGGCGATGACTACTGGGATAAGGTAGAAGCAGAGGTGAGTGTGATGCTGAGAACAAAGTGTGAGT
>CAZPDA010000381.1:0-1826 GCA_964585115.1 uncultured Flavipsychrobacter sp. | reverse complement strand
AAAAAGGACACTCATAAAGAGAATTATATATGTGCTTTTTTAGCAAAAATGTAACTTGCAGCGGTAATACTGACAATGAGTAAACGCACCTCAAAACGTTCTGGTCTACTAAAGCGGCTAAGCATACAATATCGTGTGGTCTTCATCAACGATGACTCACTTGAAGAAGTTGCCTCTTACAAGCTCACTATGCGCAAGCTATATATATTATTCAGCTCGCTTTTTGTAATGGTAGCCTTGGTCACTTTCTTATTGATCATGTACACACCCATTAAGTATTATATACCGGGATATGCAGGAGGCAGCACTCGCTCTCAGATCATAAGGATGAAACAAAGGGTTGACTCATTATCAGACCTGGTGGCAGCACAAGAGAAGTATCAGCAGAACATGCGCAATGTAATAACCGGCGATAAGGCGCTGATACTAGATACCTCTGACCTGGACATGAAGCAATATAAAGAGCAGGAAATGAAGAGCTTACTCCCGGAAACAGAAGAGATAAAGAAAGACGCATTAAAGAAGAAATAGCTATAATGAGCAGCAATAAAAGCTACAGAGAGACCATGAAGTATGTGGGGCTAGGTACCCAGATGCTGGTATTATTGACTATAGCTGTTTGGGGCGGCATAGAGCTGGACAAAAAAACAGGCTTTAGTTTTCCGCTTTTTGTAGTTCTGTTCCCTGTTATTGCGTTATTTTACGCTCTTTATAGCCTTATCCGATCGCTAAACAATAAAAAGTAAATGAAGAAAAGGTTTATCATAACTGTAGTAATAGCATTTGTACTCATAGGCGGAGGACTATTCGCTCTAAAGGAGTATGCACCTGAATACAGTTTTGAACTACTAGCTAGTGGTAATGTGATACTCTTCGTACTATCGCTGATATCTTTTATTCTTGTTACCAGACAAGACCAGCATCATGCCAGCTCGTTCATAAGAGGGGTTTATGCCTCTACATTCATGAAGCTAATGATATGCATGGTAGCGATAGTAACATATATAGCACTCAATAAGGATAATATACATAAGCCTTCAATATTCGTACTGTTTGGCATATATGCTGTATACTCTGCCATTGAGACCATGTCTCTTTCCAAAATAGCTCGTCAACCTAAAAAAGATGCCTAAGAAAGAGACCTCCCTGTATATGCTGCAAAACTTTTTACCTGCCAATACATTTGGCATGGTAGCACCATATTTCAAAGCTCATAAAATACACCTGACCCTCACCCGCGAACGCAAAAGCGTTTTGGGAGACTACCGTATACCTACCCGCAAAGACCCGTACCACCGTATTAGTCTGAACATCAACCTGAATCAATACAACTTTCTCATAACGCTGCTACACGAGATGGCGCATATGCTTACTTGGAACAACTTTGGTCCTAAAGCCGCACCACATGGGCAGGAATGGAAAACACAGTTCAGGCACATACTGCTACCATTTATTGGTAAAAAGATATTTCCAAAAGATGTAGAGAAGGCTCTGGTCAGCTATATAAGCAACCCTAGTGCCAGCACCTGCACCGACCCCAATTTGTTCAAAGCACTATATAAGTACGACGAGCAAAAGCCGGGCTACAAACTGGTAGACGATATATTGGTTGGGCAATGGTTTGAGACCGAGGACGGAAGAGTGTTTGAAAAGCTACAGCAGCTACGCACACGTAGCCTTTGCAAAGACCTATTGAACCGTAAAAAGTATTATTTCCATGGCATAATGGAGGTAAAACACATCCGCCGAGACTCCAGACGCATTGCATAATTATTAAAATCCCCCGATTTCTACCCCTCTTTTTTAACTAAGAGATATTATATAGA
>CAZPDA010000380.1:0-1827 GCA_964585115.1 uncultured Flavipsychrobacter sp. | reverse complement strand
GTTAAAAACGAAGGGCAATGGGATGGAGAATTTGATTACAAAGCTACTTCAGTCTATATATACATACTATTACAAAAAGGATATATATCTTATATACTAGGTGATGCATGAAATTCTCACAAAATGTTTGAATATAAGCATGGACAAACCAGAGGACCCGTTACACTTAAGTATCATAAATACAATGTCAATTTTATAGGAGCTAACACGAATGCTAAAGCTATTGGTTCTAAAGAGCAACAACATTATTATAACTATTTTTTAGGCAGCGACTCTAGCAGGTGGAAGACTGGTATACACCCTAATCTTGCAGTAGACTATTCAGATCTTTATAAAAATATTGACCTACATATAGCATCAGCTAATTACTCTATCAAGTACGACCTTATTGTGAAGCCAGGCGGTAACCCTAATAATATCAAACTGGAAATAGATGGTGCTAATGAGCTTAGTGTAAAAAAAGGGAAATTAATAATAAAAACATCTGTAGGTGAGGTAGTTGAAGAAGAGCCTTTTGCTTATCAATACATTGATGGGAAACGTGTAGAGGTAAAATGTAAATACAACTTAGAAGGGAATGCGCTTACATATAGCTTTCCTAAAGGCTATGATAAGTCTGCTACACTAATAATTGATCCGAACGTTGTATTCTCTACCTACACAGGTTCTACCGCAGATAACTGGGGCTTTACTGCAACATACGACACACAAGGCAACTTCTATGCCGGTGGTGCTGTAGACGCTGCTTTGAGCGGAGCATATATTACTACTCCCGGTGCTTTCCAAACCACATATCAAGGTGGCGGCACTGGTGGCGGTAACGATACCTTGTTCAGATGTGATATGGCTATTACAAAATTCAACTCAGCTGGCAATGCTTTAGCATACTCTACATATATAGGTGGTAGCGACAACGATCAGCCACACAGTATGATTGTTGACCAAAACGGTAACCTTATCATCGCAGGCCGTACTTATTCTAATAACTTCCCAACTAGTGGTTCTCCCTACGATAATACTTATAACCAAGGTGCTGACATTGTAGTTCTAAAGCTCAATGCAACAGGTACGGGTTTACTTGGGTCTACCTACGTAGGAGGCTCAGGAGATGATGGTGTAAATATATCTTCACAGTTTAGTGTTATTACCTCTCTAAAACATAGCTATGGAGATGAAGCACGTAGTGAAGTAATTATAGACAATGCAGGCAATATATATGTAGCCGCTAGTACACAGTCAGGAAATTTCCCGACAGTTAACCCTTCACAAAATAGTCTGTTAGGCAGTCAAGACGGTGTAGTATTTAAGCTCAATAGTAATTTAAGTAGTTTGTTATGGAGTACTTACCTAGGCGGTAGTGCTGCTGATGCTGCTTATGTATTGGCACTTAATAATAGCGAAAGCCATCTATTCGTCTCAGGTGGCACATCGAGCAACAACTTCCCTTTTACGACAGGCACCTTATGGCCTTCTTATCAAGGTGGTAGTGCTGATGGATTTATAGCTAAATTTCAAAACAGTGGAAACTACCCATTGGTGGGTGCTACTGCTATTGGCAGAAATAATTATGATCAATGTTATGGTATACAAGTAGACGATAATAACAATGTCTACACAATGGGGCAAACATTAGGCGGCACATTCCCCGTTTCAAGCGGTGTATTTTCAGTACCAAACTCTAGCCAGTTTGTTATGAAGCTGGATAGCAACTTATCGACTAATGTTTTTTCTACCGTTTTCGGTAGCGGTACATCAACCACAGTTAATATTACTCCTGTTGCATTCCTTGTAGATACTTGTGAAAATATATATATATCTGGCTGGGGT
>CAZPDA010000379.1:0-1832 GCA_964585115.1 uncultured Flavipsychrobacter sp. | reverse complement strand
ACCTAACTCTGCTCCATTCTCAGGTGTAAATAGCGATAGCTTAAAATTCAATAACATACCTGATACACTCAATGGATATAAATTCAGAGCAATTATTAGTACAGTATGTAACAACGATACGACGAAAGATATTCAACTTACAGTAAACTCGCTTCCAAAGGTAATTGCTGACCCACTAGATGTACAAACTAGAGAAGGCATGAATGCAAACTTCCAAGTAACAGCTGCTGGAGTTGGCGTAAAATATCAATGGCAAGCCGGGGTTAACGGATCTTTCTCCAATATTAACAATAATGGTATATACTCCGGTGTTAAAACGGACAGACTTTCTGTTACTGCAGTAGCAATGGCACAAAATGGTTTCCAATTCCGTTGTATAATAGAAGGTGCCGGTAATTGTGCTACAGCACCGGATACTAGTAATGTAGCCATACTTACAGTAGACCCACCTCTATCAATTACAAGTATAGGAAGTAAGAATAGTGATATTACTGTTTATCCTAACCCAACATCAGGTAATGAGATAATGGTAAAAACTACTGCTAATACAGGTGATTATCAGCTACAGATCATTGATAAACTTGGCCGTGTAGTAAGTACGGAAAACTTATCCCTGAAACAAGGGGCAAATGCTACGATACAAGTAAGTAAGCTTGCAGCAGGTGTATATATCTTACAGTTTACAGATATGGAAACCAGATATATTGAAAATATCAAATTCACTAAAGAGTAATCTATAAATCTAGTTTTACTAAAAGGGCGGTGTATACACATCGCCCTTTTGTTTTACACAACTTGTCCGAATAAACATCGGATTTATTACTTTTGACCGCTGAAAGGGATTCAATAAAACATAAAACAACATATATAAAATGGCTAAAATAAAAGTAGCGAATCCGGTTGTTGAGCTGGATGGAGATGAAATGACAAGAATCATATGGAAGTTTATTAAGGATAAATTGATACTTCCGTATTTGGATCTAGATATTAAGTATTATGATCTTGGATTAGAATCTCGTGACGCTACAGACGACCAAATAACTGTAGATGCTGCCAATGCTATTAAACAATATGGTGTAGGTATCAAATGTGCTACCATCACTCCTGATGAAGGACGTGTAGAAGAGTTTGGCCTTAAGAGTATGTGGCGTAGCCCTAATGGTACAATACGTAACATACTGGATGGTACTGTATTCCGCGAGCCGATCGTGATCAGTAACATACCAAGATTAGTACCCAACTGGACAGCTCCTATATGCATCGGGCGTCATGCTTTTGGCGACCAATACCGTGCTACAGACTTTGTAGTAAAAGGCAAAGGAAAACTAACGATCAAGTTTGAAGGAGAAAACGGAGAGACTATTGAACACGAGGTATATGAATTTAAAGGAGAAGGTGGTGTAGCTTTATCAATGTACAATACAGATGAGTCTATACGCGGTTTTGCTCGTTCTTGTTTCAATATGGCGCTACAGAAAAAATGGCCTTTGTATATGTCTACTAAGAACACCATATTAAAAAAATACGATGGTCGTTTTAAAGATATCTTCCAAGAGATCTACGAAAATGAATTTAAAGCTGAGTTTGACCAAAACAACCTTACATATGAGCATCGCTTGATAGATGATATGGTTGCAGCTGCTCTGAAATGGAACGGGAATTTTGTATGGGCATGTAAAAACTATGATGGAGATGTACAGAGCGATACTGTTGCACAAGGTTTCGGTTCATTAGGTTTGATGACCTCTACCCTAGTTACACCGGATGGCAAAACAATGGAAGCGGAGGCTGCACACGGTACTGTAACACGCCACTATCGTGAGCATCAAAAA
>CAZPDA010000378.1:0-1842 GCA_964585115.1 uncultured Flavipsychrobacter sp. | reverse complement strand
CACCAATACTATACAACCCTCCGTTGTAGCTAAATCCGGGATCAAACTTCATATCTACCTTAAAGCTATTTTTAGAGGAGCTTGCGCCACCTCTACTTCCCGACTTCAAAGTCACGCTTTGTGTGCCTAGTTGTTTAAAGCTGCTATAGCCGCTTAGGCGAACACCTAATATGTTAGCAGGCATATCATTACTGGCACCTTGTGTAAGCGGGGTAAACCTTGCACTCTGGGCAGATATATTTACCTGCCAGTTTTCATTACTTCTTATGTCGATTTGTGCATATTCATCAGTCACAATGCCATATAGGTAATCATTTGCCGTACTGAAGGACACCATTGTTTTAAGATTAGTAATGGAAATATTCTGAATAGAGTATACCATTATAGTACCCGATGCTGGTCCACCCATACTCTGCCCATACCCGGGTAGGTACATTAGCAGGAATAATAATATGGATAGTATACCTTTCATGGTTGCGTCATTGTAAATAATATGGTGAAACTATATTGACCGGCAGGATAGTCATACCCTAGTGCAGATAATATTAGATCATATTGAAAACTTAAAGGGTTAGACTTCTTAGGCTGTGCAAATAGCATTTGATCCATATTCGTAAGCTGTAGCGGATCTCTTACTAAGCTTTGTACATTATTTGAATTATCTGAGGTCCAATCTATCTTCAAAGGACAATTTCCTGTATTTCCACCAGGCGCATTATAGGATTGTAGCTTTACATATACACGACTATCGCTATTCTTTGTTCTTAAATTCAGTGTAATTGCATTACTTAATATTATATCATTCTCCAGATCTTCAGGGCCATCACAAACAAAGTTCAATGTTGTATTCGTATTAACCTCCATATAATTATGCTTGGGGTTGGCGTTATTGCCCGAATTGCCCTTACCCTGTGCATACACATCAAAAGAAATTGAAATTAAAAAGATTAAAACAAGACTAAACCGCATATTGAATAACCTCACAAAAGTGAGTACAAATTTCTATAAACTAAATTTAATTGTTTGTATTTTTACGTCCATTATGAAACTAACTCGATACCCACAACTGTTACTTTCGATTGTTTTCTTACTGATGATCGGGAGTACTGCCAAAGCACAAAATCTAGGGGTTTACCCTACTACGTTGAGCTTTAAACTATCCGGTGGAGAAAGTGAAGCTCAGGTAATTAACATCTCCAATGGTTCAAAGAAGCTTGTGCAATTTACACTTTATTTAAATGATTGGATAAGGGATACCTTAGGCGGGCATGCTTATTATCCACCCAATACTATCGACCGCTCATGCTCCAGATGGGTATCATTAGATAAGAACTTCATAGAGCTACAACCGGGAGAGTCCACACAGTTAACAGTTACACTCAAAGTTCCGGACTCTGCCGACGCAGTAAATAAAATGAGTTGGAGTATGTTATTCATCGAAACTGTTCAGGAAAAGAAGTCTGATGATAACAAAGCAGTACAAGCAACTGTAAACAACCTGTTACGTGTTGGGGTACACATTTACGAAACACCACCTACAGTATCCGCAAAAGCAATTAAAGTAATAGATTTAAGGCCAATACCTGAGGTTGCTAATGCTTATTATCTATTTTGCCAAAACACAGGCGATGTGATGATGGAGTGTAAAGCATACCTTGAACTTACTTCATTGACATCAGGAGAAAGTACAAAACTGGAAAATGTTGAGTTCCCTATGTTCCCCGGACAAAAACGCTATGTAGCTTTCGAAGTTCCTAAGAATATGCCTGCAGGAGACTACTCTGTACTTGGCGTACTTGATGGTGGTGAAGACCTTTCCTTGGAAGCAGTAGAGAGTAATAT
>CAZPDA010000377.1:1303-1844 GCA_964585115.1 uncultured Flavipsychrobacter sp. | reverse complement strand
ATATACTATTTTGTGTATCTGTTAAAACTAAAACCCAATGAGATATATTCTACCTATTCTAACATTACTGATATCATTCAGTGCGAATGCTCAGATTATTTCTGATGACACAGTATGTATTAGCAAAACAGCAACGTTTGATGCTAACCTGAAGGAGATAGACCATACATGGATTATGGATACTACAGACATCTCACCATATAACAATACAATTGCAACAGCCTCACCGGCATTTACGTCAATAAGCAACCCTACGTTTAGCACCATGACCTACGATAATGGTAGCTGGTACTCTTTCGTTACTAACTATGGGAACAAAGACATTACCAGGCTAGACTATGGTACCAACCCTTTATCTACACCTACTGCCACCAACTTAGGCAACTTCAGCTTTACAGGTTTTCAGATGGAAGGCGTTCAGATGATAAAAGATTCTGCTACCGGGAATTGGTATGGTTTTTTTGTATGTAGAGAGAATATGATGAGACTTGACTTTGGCACCTCGCTTAGCAACAATACGCCTACAGCAACCTTCTATAAC
>CAZPDA010000377.1:0-1293 GCA_964585115.1 uncultured Flavipsychrobacter sp. | reverse complement strand
TGGCCACACCAAATAGGCATTGCCAAATTTGGAGCAGAATGGGTAGGGTTTGTAGCTAATAGAAGCGGTGTTATTACCCGTCTTGATTTTGGTACATCTCTGACCAATAGCCCTACAGCAACCAACTTGCCAAAAGTAGGCTCTTACAACAACCCTTGTAATTTCGCCTTACATTTTCAAGGAACCAACTGGTATATGTTGGTAACCAGCCTTATTGACAACAGAGTTACAAGGCTAAATTTTGGCCCTAATATTAAAAACAACAATCCGGTAGGCACCTTACTTGGCGGAGTATTTTTAGACTTGCCTCGCACCATTGCTATCTTCAGTGATTGTAATCAACTGATTGCTTATGTTTCTAACGAAACAGGAAATATGATCAAGCTTGATTTCAATAACGATATAACAACAATCCCTACGTATACAAATATGGGATCTTTAGGTGTAACACAAATCAACTCTTTTGTACCATTCATCCATAATGGCACACAGTATATACACATCATATCCGCAGGTTCTAAGTCTTACTTTACTAAGACTTTATTTAACTACCCGACACCCAATAGTACCGTATACTACAACCCGGCTTTTACTTATCAATTCACATCTCCGGGTTCGCATCCAGTTACATTATTACAAAATACCGGCAGCTTTATGGGGATGAGCGCATACTGTAAAAATATCTATGCAACTATACCTCAGCAAAACATCATTGAGGACACATCTATCTGCCAAGGGGATAGTGTAATATTAGATGCAACTACCAGCGGCGCTACTACTTATAATTGGACGACAGGTGAAACAACACCTACCATAACGGTAAAACAATCCGGTACTTACGGAGTTGTTATAAGTGGAGGTAATAACATTTGTACCTCTGCAGACTCAGCAAAAGTTACTGTGAATGACTACCCTAATGTAGACCTTGACTCTTTTGTAGAGGTTTGTAATGGAGTAGAGATCACACTACGTAACCAGAACACGAACCCTGCAGGAGCAACATATACGTGGAGTAGCGGAGCTACCACGCCTACTTATAAGTTTACAGGGAACCCTACACTATCAGGCAATTATTGGTTAGAAGTGAATAATAATGGATGTAAAGATGCCGATACTGTAAGTGTGAATGTAAACCCAACTCCTATTGTATACATAGGCGAGGATACGATTGTCTGTTCGGGCAAATCATTTAAACTAGATGCAGGTGCTCAGCCTTCTGGTTCTATATACCAGTGGAGTACAGGTAGTACGGACAGAACTATAGAAATTTCTCAAACAGGTAATTATTGGGTA
>CAZPDA010000376.1:0-1852 GCA_964585115.1 uncultured Flavipsychrobacter sp. | reverse complement strand
TCAACTCTTCAAAGACCCTAACATACCTTTGAGTAATGCCATTAGTGGCTTAAGTACACGTATGATCGTTATATCCATCCACCTGGAAGGGTAATATTTCTTTTCCCGATACTAAAAATACATTTCCCCATTCTTGAAATGACAATTATGTGACATTCGTACTTTTGTGTCATAATAATGTCAACCCATATGGAAAAGAAATTTGTTGCAGTGAACTACATCTCCTGTTCACCTGATTATACAGAACGTTTTGAAGAATTATTTGGTAGCCGTGCACATGCTATTGACACCATGCCCGGCTTCATAGAGATGCATGTACTACGTCCTGATAAAGAAGGAGATAATTACCTGATCGTTAGCTATTGGGAAACAGAAGAAGCATTTAAAGATTGGACCAAGTCCGAAGCGTTTATAGAAGGTCATAAACGTGGATTTGCCGATTTGTCAAAAGCAAAGCAAGAAGGCCGCCCCGCTCCTATGAGCAGTGATTTTAAAACCTATAAAATCATTGCGAACTAATGAAAACAAGTACCATGAAACAAAGTAAGGCAATCAAATGGCTACGTAAAGTAGGTTTTTGGGGGTTCCTGTTTTTCTTAGTCAAGGGTATTATTTGGCTGGTAGCAGGCTATTTTATTATTAAGTAGTATCATTCATGATGTAGAAAAGGTATCTGCGACAGATACCTTTTCTATTTCTACATTCCCATAATAGACAGATAGTCATAGAAACAGATCAGGCCATCATTACAATACTTTACTTTTTCTTTACTACTATTTGCTCTCTGTAGCATAGGAATATCCGCTACATCTTCATGATATATGGGCTCGTACTTATCACGGTCGTTTGCTACAACTTTCTGTACTACTCCCGCGATCCAATAAGGGGCTGTTTGTTCTTTACCAATGCTATTGTTATCACCATGTCCGAAATAACAATTAGGGTTGGCTGCGTTTAATGCATGTATGCACTGATGTACTATGGTATTACATATACTGTCTACAGAACGGCTGATGGTCCACTGGTTCAAATGTATTCTGGTAGCATCATCAGGATCGTCATAACAGAAAGCGTCATTAGACTGTTGTAATGAAAAATACATATCTACACTCATGTGTACATCTGTTTGCACAATCAAGTGAGCAACCTCAGTAGGAGAAACATCTGCCAGATCAAAGTGGGGGTGATATGATATTTTCTGCAAAAAAGATTCGAAAGGGAATAAGGTATTCACCAAGTCTACTGCCGACTCTACTTGTTGATTACTTCCATTATAGCTTACCTGAATCATAGTGTGTGCTTTTATTTTGTATGTATTATTTTGATAGTGTTTATAGGTCCATATTATTCATAACTACTGCACGGCTAGTGCCTTCCTTACAAAAGTGGCGCATTGACAAAAAATGCACAACGGTATTATGTGCAAAACGATGGGGGTATTTTTCCCGGGTAGAATTTATTTGCTCCACACAGTTTTCCTATTTTTAGGTTCCAAAAAACTCCACCCAATATGCCTGTACGTATTATAGATACACAAGACAACTCTCTTGACCCTGCTGTTATTAGCTTGGATGAATATGCAGAAGGTAGGGCAAACTTTTCCCTCCATTACTTTCATACTGCAGAAGCTATCCCATTTGAAGGCAGTGATTACAATATCATGTGGGATGTGCTACAGCTTGCAGTAAGCGACTTCATGGCCGCTAATAATGTACCGGAAAGTGAAGTTTGTTTACGCTTTGTACACTGCTTTGAAGTAGCAAACAATACTTTGTACATGAGGCTGCAAATATGCCGTATGCAAGAAACTCAGATAATTGAATTCAATAAACAGGCCTATGCATTAGACACT
>CAZPDA010000375.1:0-1859 GCA_964585115.1 uncultured Flavipsychrobacter sp. | reverse complement strand
TACCAAGCCGGAATACGCTGCCCCCACCATAACTGACGGCTGATACACCAATCTTTGATGTTTTCCATCCAATGGCGGTACAGGTTTTTGAACTTTGCAGGATGAAACTGTATTTCATCATTCAATACATTATCTAATGCCGGTTTAGCCATTTTCTCCATGCTACACCACCACTGCATCGACAGCTTTGGCTCTATCACAGCATCGGTACGCTCGGAAAAACCAACCTGATTGCTATAATCTTCTTCTTTTACAAGGTGGCCCGCGGCATCCAGATCTTTAACGATCTGTTTCCTCACATCAAAACGATCTTGCCCTACATACATACCGGCTGCCTCACTCAAAGTACCATCATCGTTTAAGGTATCTATAACCTGTAGGTTATGTTTTTGTCCTAGGTTATAGTCATTGATATCATGCGCAGGAGTAACTTTCAACGCACCGGTACCAAACTCAATATCTATGTAGTCATCAAAAATGATCGGCACCTCCCGATTAACCAATGGGATGATACATTTACGCCCCTTCAGATGTGCATATCTAGGATCATCAGGGTGTACACATACAGCAGTATCACCTAATATAGTTTCAGGTCTTACAGTAGCAATTGTGATATATTCATCATTATCACCATCCAGCTTATATCTTACATAGTATAGTTTAGAGTTGGTCTGTTTGTGTATTACCTCTTCATCACTTAACGCTGTTTTCGCTTTAGGATCCCAGTTGATCATCTTCACCCCACGATAGATATACCCCTTGTCATATAGTTCTACAAAAACGCGCATAACAGCAGCGTAGTAATTCTCATCCATCGTAAAGTTGGTCCTATCCCAATCAAGAGCACAGCCTAACTTTTTAAGCTGTTGAAGGATGATACCACCATATTTCTCTTTCCACTCCCAAGCATATTTCAAAAACTCATCTCTAGATAACTTATTCTTATCTATACCTCTTTCACGAAGCATATTTACCACCTTTGCTTCGGTTGCAATAGATGCATGGTCTGTGCCCGGCACCCAGCATGTATTATAGCCAAGCATCTTAGCACGGCGCACAAGAATATCCTGTACTGTATCATTCAGTGCATGCCCCATATGTAATACACCGGTAACATTTGGCGGAGGTATTACAACAGTATACGCAGGACGATCGTCAGGAGTAGATGTAAAGTACCCCTTCCCGTTCCAATATTGATACCATTTATCTTCTGATGCAGTATGTTGAAAGTTCTTAGCTAGTTCCATATTTAATACCTGTAACTGTTCGTTTTACGAGGACTGCAAATATAACCTTATACCTTAAAACACTAGGTATTGAGGCTATTAAATAGTGCTAATTTTAACAGCGAAACCAACTTTTGAAGAAATAACTAACTATTTGAAGAAAAAAAGAACGCCGGGCCAAAACCGGCGCTCACATCATTTAACCAAAACAACTACAAACCTATAAGCCGGATTCTGTAGTCCCGTATGGCCCCGGGACGGTTATCATTTATCTGGGATGTCGCTCGCACAACACCTCTATCTGCCAACCCACGGACATTGAACGAGCCGTTCTTAAGACGCCCGCCTATTTGGCATTTCAGCGCACAAGGTTTACCCCAATCTAGTGTTACCACTCTATTGCGTAGGCTCTTACCCTACATTTTCACCCTTACCCTTTTACAAAGGCGGTTATTTTCTGTGGCACTTTCTGTATCCCAATCGCTTGAGACCCCACCCGTTAGGTGGTGTGCTGCCCTATGCTGTCCGGACTTTCCTCCCCTGCTTTTACAAAGGCGATAACCCAGTTCGTAGTCACTACAAATTTAAAGAAAAAACAATAAGTGAGTTGGCATAGTTTGTGATAATTAACTT
>CAZPDA010000374.1:0-1868 GCA_964585115.1 uncultured Flavipsychrobacter sp. | reverse complement strand
AGCTACTACTGAGCCATCGCTATATTGATGGCTGCGATAATTATTTTATCCGAACGAAATAGAACATATACAATAAAAGGCTTACCTAGTGGTAAGCCTTTTTATGTTTTACAGGTTAATACCACCAGAAACTTCTATACGTTGTCCGTTTATCCACTTGGCTTCGTCAGAGCAAATGAAGGCTACAACACTTCCTATATCATCGGCATTACCTACTCTACCCAGTGGCGATTGGCTACTCAAAAAACCTTTCATCTGAGGGTTGTTGCGGATGGCAGCATTGTTAAAGTCCGTCTCGATGGGACCCGGTGCTACAACGTTTGCTCTTATACCACGCTCACCATTCTCCTTAGCCACGTATTTGGTAAAGGTTTCGATGGCCGTCTTCATAGAAGAATAAACCGAATAGCCCGGCACACAGAACCTTGTAGTACCCGAAGATATATTCACGATACAGCCCCCATCATTAATGATAGGTAACGACTTTTGTGTTAGGAAGTATACACTCTTTAGGTGTATGTTCATCAAGTTGTCAAACGCATCTTCGGTCACGTCTTTCATAGGTATGGTTGCACCTATGCCCGCGTTGTTGATGAGATAGTCGAAGCTACCCACCCCCCAATTGCTTTGTAGCGTTGCAGCCACTTCTTTTACAAAGGCATCTAGCGCAGATACATTTGCAGCATCAAAAGCTATTGCAGCAGCCTTTCTGCCCATACCGTTTATCTCTGCTACTACCTCTTCGGCCTTTTCTTTATTACTGTTGTAGGTAAGGATAACATCCGTACCCTTGCTTGCAAGCGACAGCGCCATGTCTTTACCCAATCCGCGACTACCACCTGTTACTAATGCAATTTTCGTTGCCATGATAATTCTTTTGTTTTTGTATGAATGAAGGATACAAAAGTGACGATTGTTATTTGCTCCATCGTGGTGATACGTTCAGAATTTTACGCGCGATGCGTATCTCTGTATTGCTTGGGTGTGACCCCTACAAACCGCTTGAAGAACTTTGAGAAGTTAGACGGGTCGTACATCAAATGTCTGGCGATGGACGCAATGGAATCATCCGTATCCAGTATTAGTTCTTTAGATATCTTCAATAGCCGCTGCTCGTACAGTGCACAGGGAGACATACCCGTCACCTCATGTATGGTATTGCTAAGATGCTTGGGGCTAATGAACATCATCTGTGCAAACTCCGCCACTTCCAACACCTCATCTGCCACACCATTCTTTACATCTTGCACATGCGCATCCAGTAGCTTCAGGTACTCCTCCATTATCTCTCTTGGGCGGCCTGTAACCTCCGTAGCAATAGCTGTAGCCTTGTTATCCATACACTAAAGCTACGCTTATCATCCTTACTCGCACTTCACTTAACCAAATATTGATATTGGTAGAATCAATCTATAAGGAAGATCCCCGCCACACAGTGGTCGGGGATCCGTATCATAACTAACTTTTTATCGTTTAGTTCAAGCCTTCGGTCTCTACCTCGCGGCTTACTTTCTTTACCAGTCCTTGCAATACATTACCCGGTCCTACCTCGGTAAACTTACCTGCACCGTCGGCTATCATGTTCTGTACCGTCTGTGTCCAACGTACAGGAGCCGTAAGTTGGTCTATAAGGTTCTGCTTTATCTGCGCGGGGTCTGTATATGGTTTGGCATCCACATTCTGATACACAGGGCATATCGGCGTGTTGAAGGTTGTAGAAGCTATAGCAGCCTCAAGCTCTTCGCGAGCAGGCTCCATTAGTGGCGAGTGGAATGCACCACCTACCTGTAGTACCAATGCACGCTTGGCACCGGCTTCTTTCATCAGCTCACATGCTTTGTTGATACCTTCTGTGCTACCGCTTATCA
>CAZPDA010000373.1:0-1875 GCA_964585115.1 uncultured Flavipsychrobacter sp. | reverse complement strand
TCATAATACTATGACAAAAAACATTGCAATTTATTAACAGGAATACATATCTTTGAAGCCATTGTTTTCAAATAATATATTATAAAATGTTAAGGAAAGCTATTTTATTTTTATCAGCTGTTATTGGCCTCGGTAGTGCTGCCAATGCACAGTCTTGCCTAACTAGCGAGATGCATCAGCAATATCTAAGTGAGAACTCTGATATAGCGGTATACGAAGCTCAGCTTAAAGCACAGATTCAGGAACAGATGCAGAAATATACTGCTAATAATGCTTCCAGACTTAAAACAACTGCAGACCCTACGGATACATTGAAGATCCCTGTTGTCGTACATATCGTTCATGACTATAACTCAAGACCTGGTACCGTAAATTACGTTGCTGATGATGTTATTTATGATTTGATTAAGTCTATTACAACAGTTTATCTTAAACAAAATTCAGACATTTCGGCTGTTATAGCACCATTCCAACAGTATATTGGTAATCCTAAAATTGAGTTCTATTTAGCTACAAGAGATCCTCAAGGTAATCCTACTACTGGTATTACTCGCCGTCAGTCATATTTAACTTATGGTGGAGATGATCAAGCTAAATTTGACCAATGGGCTCCAGATACCTATTTAAACTTATGGATTATTAATGCAATTGGTAGAGGTATCTCAAATGGTGTAGTTGCTGCTTATGCAACATTACCTCCAACGGCTGCTGCTTTACCTTATATTGATGGGGTAATCGCAAGTGCGTCTCAGATAAATACTAATAAAACAATTCCGCATGAGTTCGGTCATATCTTAAACTTATTCCACCCATGGGGTAATGGTCAGGTTGCTAGCGCATGTGGCGATGATGAAGTTGATGATACTCCTCCTACTACAGGACACTTTAGCGATGGGTCTCCATTTGGTAATACAGCCAATGGTTATTGTAATGCTGCATCACTTTATGATACAACGTGTACTAACAGTGTAGTTACAACTTCTAAAATCGTTTTAGATTCTGCCAACGGTATCTTATCAGGCACTGATCCGTCTGCAATAACATTCGCAGCTAAGACTAATATGTTTATTGAATCTGTAAAAGTATTCCCTACTGCTGCAGGTCAGCCGCTTACTATTGAATTGCAACGCTTCAATGGTTCTGCTTTCGTAACTGTTGCTACTATCAAGGATACTACAGAAAATGATACTGTTCAGGTTATACCTATTATGCAACAGGTTTTGCCTGATTCATTCAGACTTGCACTTACTCAAAATCCTGGCTTAAAAAGAGATACAATTACAGGTACTACGTTCTATTCAAAGAGTATCAGCTGTGTGTTAGAAGTTTCTAACGAGACTACTGCTAATAAGTATAACTATTTATATGCGCTTAAAGTTAGATACGGATATATCAAAAATTGTATCGATTATCCAGATACTGTAAATACTCAAAACATCATGGATTACGCAAACTGTCCTATTATGTTTACAGATCTTCAAGTTGCCCGTATGCGTGCAACGCTTAGCAGTAGTGTTGGTAATAGAAATAATCTTGTTAATCCAAGTACGCATATTAAAGCAGGTATCTTAGATCCTACTACAAATACATACGGTAAAAGGTTAGACTTAAAACCAGTTCCTGATGTTTCTGTTGAAACAGGTTTAGGAGCTACAGAACGTACTTATTTCGGTTGTGCAGACGGTGCTCAACGCTTCTACTTCCAAAACAGAAGCTGGAGAGATACTATACAAAGCGTTGATATTTCATTATCTAACGGTGCAAACCCTTCGACTTCCACAAATGCAACATCTAAGTTTACTGTCACTTTCTCTGAACCTGGATGGGTAACTGTCTCTGTAAAAGCTACTGGTAACAATACAGGTGACTCTACAG
>CAZPDA010000372.1:0-1884 GCA_964585115.1 uncultured Flavipsychrobacter sp. | reverse complement strand
CAAACAGATATATATGTGGGTAACGGAACGAGTACAAACTCAAGTACTGGATATCCTACTCCATATGGTGATTTTTATGAAGGGACAAGGGTACAATATCTATATACTGCCCAAGAGTTGACTGCCGCCGGTATGGCGCCTGGTATAATAATGGGTATTAGGTTTGATGTGACATCAATGAATAACTCTGGAGTGCATGAAGCGTTTAGGGTGGCAATTGGTACAACTACGAACGCTACCTTAACCAACTATGCTACAGGATTGAATACAGTATATGGCCCGACGGATTATCAACCAGTATTGGGTATGAACTCTTATATGTTTGCCACACCAATCACATGGAATGGTACAGACAATATAATAGTAGAGACTTGTCATGGAGACTCGAGAAGCCAGACCAGTACAGTGTGGACTTATAATGCGAGTGTAGCATATACTTCGACATCAGGAAAGTGCTTGTGGTACAGAACAGACAATAGTGGTAGTATGTGCGGTACTTCTAATAGGAATACTTCATCAAATCGAGCTAATATTGTTTTTGTATGGGCTGCACCATGTACAGGTATTCCTTCAGGTTTTACAGTAGATGGTCCATATCAAGTATGTCCTAACAGACCATTCAATCTTAGACTACAAGGACCGGTTTTATCTAACCTTACGCATCAGTGGCAATATTCTAAGAATGGGCAAACATGGTCAAACTTTGTAGGTATAGGCGCTACAACTGACATGTTAACAGACTCTATTACATCTGCAACTTGGTATCGTTGTGTTATTACATGTACAAATAGTAATCAAACATTTACTACTCCTGCATGGAAGGTTAGTATTGCTCCTTTCTATTACTGTTATTGCCTTAATAAAATGGACTCAGATGCGGGTATTGATATAGGTAACGTTACGCTGATAAGTGATCAGTCAGGAGATACGCTTATTAATAATGGCGATCCTATGCCTGCTACTAATAATAAAGATGCTATTAACGCTTATACGGAATATAATTACTCTGTATCTCACCCTTGTATTTATAGAGACTCTTCTTACACCATAAGAGTTAAAGAGATTAATTCTAAATCCTCTTTTGAAGGTGCTCATTTGACCGTGTTTATTGATTATAACAGAGATGGGGAATATGATACAAGTGCATCATCAGGAGAAAAAGTTATCTCTAAAAAGCTTGATGGTTCAAACAACCCTGCACAACTTGTAATAGGTAATATTAATGTTCCTTCAGGTGCTGATATAGGGTTAACAGGTATGCGTGTAATATTATCTAAAGATACAGTAGCATTCCCTTGCGGTGATCTTAATGGTGATGGTGAGGTTGAAGATTATATAGTGAAGGTATGTTATCGCCCATGTGACGGTCCTACTGAAGCAGGTATTGCTATATCTACTGATACCTCTATGTGTAATTCTTACGAGTATATATTAAGAGATACTTCTTATGAGCAAAAACGTTCCGGTTTTGAGACTGCATGGCAAATATCAGCTGATAATATTAATTGGTTTCATGTAAATAATAGTGGAAATAAAGACACCCTAAATAGGGTATTCACTGGTCAGCCATTATATTATAGAATGCGTGTTGTTTGTCCTATTACAGATGATACTACATTCTCACAAGAGGTGTTTGTGAATGCAAAACCAGGTTATAAATGCTATTGCTATAGTAAGGCAATAGGTGGTGAAATTGATGATACTAGTGATATCGGGGGTATTACAGTAGGTTCTTATAGCCAAACTGATGGTGGTTCTCATGTTAAAAACCCTCTAGCTTACAGGGATCGTACTGACCACACAGATGAAACTCCTCATGAGTTTTATACTGATAGTGTGTACTCATTCTATGTATTCCATACATTGAAGACTGTAGAACATGGC
>CAZPDA010000371.1:0-1887 GCA_964585115.1 uncultured Flavipsychrobacter sp. | reverse complement strand
GACTGGCCATCTATATTTATAGTTAAAGTATATATCCCTGATGGTGTATTAGCAGGTAGTTGAACCTGTTCATTTATATTACCATTGTTAGATTGAACATTAGCATTGAATACAACCTGCCCAACACTATTCAATACTGATAATTGAATGTCATCATTTGTATTGTTCAACTTGCCTTGTAATGTAAAAGAACCATTATTAGGATTAGGGAATAGTGCGACATCTATATCCTTTGCTTGTATAGAGTTAGCAGATGTCGGCTTTACAACAACTATCACAGAGTCACATGTACCGGCAGGCATACACCCTCCTTCTCCTCTTACATAATAAGTAGTTGTTACCAATGGTTTTACTGAAATAGTAGAACCTGTGGCATTAGTAGTAGATGGAGTGACCTTAGCACCTCCACAACTACCCGTATACCATATCCATGCTGTAGCATCGTTTAAGTTGCCTGCAGTTACAGACAACACTGAGGTATCTCCCTGCGATATAGTATCAGGAGCTGCCATTACTGTTGGTTGATCAGGACCAATAGTACCTGCACCTCCTATTGGTGCTAAACGGCGAATAATAGTATTATGACCAATATAATAATGTCTAAACATTACATATGGAACACCATTTGGAGCAATAGCTGAAATCACTTCTTCTGACGGACTATTAGAGACGTCTGCATTTCCTATAGTAGCCCAGTTATTACCATCGTACTTTTTCATGGTCATCCAAGGAGTAGGAAAACCGAAGTCGCCATAAAAGGCAAAAGCATTTCCTAACTTATCAAAAGATAGAACTAAGTTTTCGGTAGCCGTATCAGAAAAACCAGCTCCTCCAACAGGAGTCCAGTTATTATTGGTATATTTTACAAGGGTAGCTTTATTATTTTGATTAGGATCACTATACAATATATGAGGGACACCATTAGGATCAAGGTCAAAAGAACTACGATAATAAGTGATATTGCTGTTTGTTGTAATAGCACCCCCTACATTAGACCATGAACTACCTGAATATTTTGCTACGAATCTACTACGAGTACTACCATACTTCTCTTGAACACTAAGATACAATGTATTATTATTATCGATCTTCAATTGTGGCTCAGAAAACCTATCCCCTGACGATGAACCAGATGTAGTAAATGCCTTTCTTGTGCCAACAAAGCTCCAATTTGTACCATCATATTTCATAATGGTCAGTGCACTATAATTATCTTCAGTATATACTATATATACTATGCCATTATTATCTACAGCTATGTCATGATATTGCTTATAATTACCATTAACATTAGATGGAGTAAAACCATTGTTGCCTACAACAGACCATGAAGAACCATTGTACTTTTTAACAGTCAGTCTGTTTGACCAAGCATTATCAGGATATAATACATACAATGTATCCCCAGGGCCTATTGCTAATCTAGCCTGATCTGAAAAGCTAGCATTGGTTGCTAAAGTTGGTAATTTTGAAAAGCTCACTCCATTATACTTATGTATAATCGGAATATAAGTATTAGACACTCTAGTACAGATATAAATACTACCTCCATTATCAATTACCATATCCATTCTTGACGAATATGTAGAATCAGCAATATATGCACTATCAACAGGCGCCCACCTACTTCCATTAATACTTCCATCGTTACAATCCAAGTTATTCAATACGTAGCCAGTAGGCTGTGTAGCAGAAGTCATTGAGACATTAGGGTTACCCCATCCGTCTCCATCAAGGTCTTGATACCATGTAAGTGTTTGTGCTTTAATTGTACTTGTAAAAGAAGTTACTACCAGTATGCATAGTAGCATTGAAAGACGAGAAATCAGTTGATTTTTCATTTATAGGTGGTTTAGTGAATAATGTTCAAATCTAACTATTATTATG
>CAZPDA010000370.1:0-1892 GCA_964585115.1 uncultured Flavipsychrobacter sp. | reverse complement strand
ATATAGGAGATTATTTCGTTATATTTTTTGTAAATTTATATCACTATTAAAACCAAAATACTGCCCTATGAACAAGATAAAAGCTCTCTCCGTCTTATCTATTGTACTTGTAATGCTAATTGCCTGCAACAAGAACAATATAGATACTAATACTATTCCCAACAAAGAAGTATATCTTGATCTACCTGATAAACCATACACATATTTCCAGCAAGGTGGTACCAACCAGTCAACAAAATTAAACTACATGGCAACACTAGGAAGAGTGTTGTTTTATGACGGGCATTTATCTGTTAATAATGCTACTGCTTGTGCAAATTGTCATAAGCAAGAGTTTGCATTTTCTGACAACGTAGCTTTTAGTAGAGGTTTTGAAAATAGACCAACAGGTCGTAATAGTATGGCTATACAAGATATGGGCACTGCTTTTATGAACAGTACAGGTGAGTTGATTTTTTCTCCTCAAGCTCTATTTTGGGATGGACGTTCTTCAAGTTTATTAGACTTGGTAACAAGACCAATTACCAATCACGTAGAAATGGGTATTGACAACATTAATGAAATACCAGACAAGCTTGTTAAGTTAGGTTTTTACGATAAACTTTTTGAAGATGCTTTTGGCGACGATGAAATAACAGTAGATAGAATATCGCAAGCATTATCAGCGTTTATGAGTAGTATACAAGTGAAAAATACCAGATTTGATAATGTTCAAAGAGGTTTAGATAAATATACTACTCAAGAGCAAATGGGTATGCAGCTTTTCAATGGCAAGTATAATTGTGATAACTGCCACAGACTTCAACAAGGAGCTTATGGCTCGTCTGTAGAGTTTATGAATATCGGTTTAAACAATACAGCTGATCAAGGTAGGAGTACTATTACAAGAAATGCTAATGATGCAGGATCATTTAGAGCTCCTAACTTAAGAAACGTTGCATTAACAGCACCATATATGCATGATGGTAGGTTTGAAACCCTAGAAGATGTTATTGGTCATTATAGTAACAATATTAATGATGACCCAAATCTTGATTTCAGACTAAAGGATGCTAATGGCAAGCCTATGAAAATGAATATTTCTAGCGATGAGACACAAGCATTAGTAGCTTTTCTAAATACATTAACAGATCACAAAATGGTGACTGATATTAAATTCTCAAATCCATTTAAAGTAAAGTAACCCAAAATTACGCCGCTCTTTATGAAAAAAATTATTGCTGCAGCAGCTATAGTAGCTGCTAGTACTAGCCTTTGCTATAGCCAGTCGTTAACAGATAATACAAACAATAGGACAAAGAAACTAGAGCATACAGTAGGTGTTCAAATGAATGAGTTAATAAGACAGGTATTCAACTTTAATAATAACAATGCTACTAATCTCAATAACCCTTACTTATTATATTACAGTCTGAATTTAGCAAAAACAGGATGGGGTATAAGAGCTGGTATAGGATATAACTTTCAAGACTTTACTACCGATGACGGTATTACTCGTAGTGCAACAGAAAATAATGTTCTTAATGGTAGGCTAGGACTAGAAAAGAAGTTTAAGCTTTCTGGTAAGTTTACAGCAGGTGTTGGTGCTGATGCAGTATACAGTTCAGATATCAATAAAACGGTAAGTAGAACAATTGCTTTTGATACGACCATCACTACTATTAAAACAACAGTTGGCCAAATAGGTGGTGGAGCAATGGGATGGTTACGTTATAATGTTTCTGATAATGTGCAGATAGGTACAGAAACAAGCTTCTATTATATGACAGGAGATAAAAAGCAAGATATAAGGATCGTTACTAAAAGCCAGAATATTGGTGGTGGAGTAGTTACAACTACAGAGTCAAAAGTTGATACTAAGGAAAGTAATGGTGTGTTTAGAGTGCCTATAG
>CAZPDA010000369.1:0-1893 GCA_964585115.1 uncultured Flavipsychrobacter sp. | reverse complement strand
GAATAAAGAGTTATTAAAATAAAAAAGCTCTGCATTGATTGTTGCAGAGCTTTTTTCTTAATTATAATATAGATTCTTTATTACTTGTTCGTGTCTCTTTTCTTATTCCTGTGCTCAACTACTTTCTTAATACCTAAACCTGCACCTGCTACAGCTAGAAAAGACAACCCTCCATCTAATGGAATATCATTACCGTCATCATCATCATCATTGCTGTAGTGGTCGTCATCGTCGCTACTATAATGGTCATCGTCATCACTACTATAGTGGTCATCATCATCCCCTCTACGACGACGTGATGAGCTACTATATCCTCCATACTGAACTGAAGGTGAAAAGCTTAAATCTTTTAGAAGCGAAGTAATGCTAGTAGCTTCAGACGGTGTGCTACTAAATAACAGTACAACAAATAGTACTATAGTACTACTGTATATGAATTTCATACTTGATCCTCTTTTTAAGTTGTGTATAAGGTAGTACTTACCTTTTGGGCAACACAAAGTTAATGATAATTAGGTAATTATCTGTTAACTATTTATCAAGTATGACAGAACTAGTTCATTCTAGTTCTATTTTTCAGTGTTTTTCTTCTTGTTTCTGCTATCAGCATACTTTTTAATACCTAAACCTGCTCCAGCAATAGCAAGGAACGATAGACCACCATCAAGAGGAACATCATTTCCGCCATTGTCATCGTCATAGTTACAGCCATACCACCAACACCACCAGTTGTGAGTATGTCTGCCACCATAACCATAGGTTATAGACCCTTCGGTATTTAGAGCATCAGTTAGCTGATCAATAACGCCTGCTTTAGAGCTTACTGGTATGTTAAGCAGTATAGCAACAGTCATTATTTTAATAATCGTTTTCATTTTATTGTTTTTGAAGTGTGTTTAAATATTTTTTGAGTTAGTAGTGTCTTATATCATTTATCTTGTCACGCCTTATTTATTCTGGTCAATACATATATCATTAAATATATCAATGGACTACAAAATGCATATCTAGTATTACTAATGACATCAAGCAAGCCTTTCCCGGGAATATCCCAAAGCCAATTAAGAAGTCCTGTTATTGTAAGTACTCCCGCAAAGCTGATATATAATAGCAGCCAAAGACTTTTTGTCCATTCCATTTTATTCTTTTTCCAACCCCAATAGCCGATCAACATTGTGACTATTAATATGGTCAAGTGTCCTGTTTGCCTCACTATAGGTGATATATGACGAGCAGCACGCCCTTCCGATAGTAATTGATGATCTATCCAGCATACTAATATTATAGCTATGCATGCTACAATATGTTTAGCTCTCTGTGACATTCGCTTTCCTTTTTCTTACATACAATAACCATCCTACAAACACTACAGCATAGATAATGATCTTAAATGCGTAGTGATGCGCGAACTCTGTCATAGAGTGACTTTGATAATACATTACGGCTAATAGTGCTGTACGTACCAGATTGAGCAGGTATATCACAACAGAGCCTATAAGTATATAAGCCAACATCTTCTTCCAATTACTTGGCAAGCAAAGAATAAACCCTACATAAAGAACTATTAACTCTAATCCGTTACACTCAGGTGCTATATTCACTGACTTTACGCCATTGATTATAATACTAGTGTCTATCGGTGTAACTGTGTCGAAAAAAGGGGTTAACAGCTTAATTGTTCCTATCTGTACGGCTGCTGTAAGTTGTTCATCGGGGATACCTATTCTTTCCAAAAGGATGTGATAAAGTAATTTCCACCCAATGAACAAAATAAGCGCCCTGATTACAAATGGTTTTGCACTTTGTGGCAAAACATTCTTAAGGTTAAAACTCATAATGTTCAACAAGTTACAATTACTCCCTGAACTCTACATGTAAAATAAACTCTCTTGA
>CAZPDA010000368.1:0-1904 GCA_964585115.1 uncultured Flavipsychrobacter sp. | reverse complement strand
TTATGTTCTGGTGGCCAAAAGATTTTACTTTTGTTTGTCCTACTGAGATTGCTGAATTCAATAAGAATTTTTCTGAGTTTGAAGATCGTGAAACTGTGTTGATAGGAGCATCTACAGATAGTGAGTTCGTACACCTTGCATGGCGTAACGACCATGATGATCTGCGTGGTCTTCAATTTCCAATGCTAGCCGATACATCTAAAAGCTTAGCCGAAGAGCTTGGTATTCTTGAAGAGAATGAGAAAATAGCTTATAGAGCTACATTTATTATTGATCCAGAAGGTATAGTTCGTTGGGTAAATGTTAACGATTTATCTGTTGGTCGTAATGTAGAAGAAGTACTACGTGTATTAGATGCATTACAAACTGATGAGCTTTGTCCTTGTAACTGGACAAAAGGTGAAAAAACACTGACTGAAGAGTTACAGTCTGCATAATCTTTTGAACTGAATATTTTAATTTAAGTATTGAATAACCATCCACTCCATCAATGAGATGGGGTGGATTTTTTATAAAAAAGTGACAATATGCTAAATGATACTATATTAAAGATGTTTACCGACTTGGGTATAGATGAAGCTCATACAAGTGAAAGCTTAGAAAGGTTGTCTGGATCTGAAGGACGTTTTTTAAGAGACTTGAAGCTAAATGTATCAAGTGTACTTAAAAGTAAGAATTTTGAGAAGAAAGAAACAGCTTTGTTAGCGCTATCGGTAGCAGTAAATGAAAAGAATGAGATATTAATGAAAGCATTTACAAGTATGGCTAGAGCCGAAGGCGCTAATGATGAAGAAATAGCTGAAACACATGCTTGTACATCTCTGCTAAATGTTAATAATGTTTTTTATCGTTTTAGACATTATATGAAGGATAATGAGTTTTATAATAATACACCAGCAGGCATCCGTATGAGTATTATGATGAATCCGGTACTTGGTAAGGCTTTTTTTGAGCTTATGAGCATAGTAATATCTGCTCTCAATGGTTGTAGCAGATGTGTTACTTCTCACGAGCATTCTGTGAAAGAGCTAGGAGTTGGGGAAGAAAAAATATATGATGCTATTAGATTAGCAGGTGTTATTAAAAGCTTATGCGTAGTGGTCTAGCTATTATACTCGCTAGTTTGGGTAGCCAACGGGAACATTGCAGAGAAAGTACTGCCCTTACCCAAGGTGCTTTCTACTTTTACTTTACCACCATGAGCTTCTACAATAGCTTTCACATAGCTTAAGCCCAGCCCAAAACCTTTAACATCGTGAATGTTACCGGTATGTGCTCTATAGAATTTTTCAAATACTCTTGATTGTGTTTCTCTATTCATCCCTATACCATTATCCTTTATCTTAATGGTAAGCATATGCTTATCTGACTTGGTCGAGATGGATATTACAGGTTGCTCTTTTGAGTATTTAATAGCATTGTCCAATAAGTTGAAGACAACATTGGAAAAGTGTACATCATCAGCCTCTATAATATGATCTACTGCCTCTAAGTTTAGGTTTAGTTGGCCATTTCTATCAGATATTTGTAGTGAAAGGTTGTCTGCTACTTTGCTAATTATCTCATGGGTGTTGAGTTTCTGTAATTTCAGTTTAATATCTTGCTTTTCTATTCTGGCAGCTTGCAATATTTTCTCAACCTGCTTGTTCATTCTTTTGTTCTCTGTTTTAATCATGCCACTGTAATACTTAATCTTGTCTGTATCATGTATCACTTTCTCATTCCTCAGTGCGTCTATCGCTAAAGATATCGTAGCTAATGGTGTTTTTAATTCATGGGTCATGTTATTGATGAAGTCAGACTTTATCTCAGATAATTTCTTTTGGTTGAACATCGTCCTTATCGTCAAAGCAAAAGCTGAAAGAATTATGAGCGTAAATAATATAGACCCTGCTATATACCAC
>CAZPDA010000367.1:0-1920 GCA_964585115.1 uncultured Flavipsychrobacter sp. | reverse complement strand
CCTCAAGGAGTCCCTACCACCATGGGAACTAATAGTAGCCCCTCATTTTTGAGGGGCTTTTTCGTATCTTTGCAGTAAAGTATGTGTGGTTGCTTTCCTCCTAAAAACCACAGTAGATGCACTAATAACAGTTTTGTTCTCAAATTGTTCCCGATTGTTCTCGGTGTGTTTTTAGTTCTTTTATAAGGTGTTGACAGTCAGAATTTAGTAAGAAAATGTTCTTTTTCGCCCAGTAGTTTTTCGGGAACAAACGGAAACAAAACAGGAAAATCGCACTGATATTCCGAAAATCCGATAAATGCTATTACTTTTGAGCAAAATCTCGCGATATTGAAAACCTTGCTTGACCATAAGCAACTCAACATCACGCTACAGCGGCTGGCGCACCAGCTGGTCGAGAACCACATCGACCTGAGCAATACCGCTATTATAGGCATTCAGCCACGCGGTGTACTCCTATCAGATCGCATAGCGCAGCTGGTAAAGCAGATCACGAAGAAAGATGATATTCACTGCGGACATTTGGATATCACCTTCTATAGAGATGATTTCAACCAGGGGAGCGAGTTGCACATCCCAAAGAATACGGATATAGAATTCAGCATATCAGATAAAAATGTGATACTTATAGACGATGTACTACATACAGGACGCACGATACGTTCTGCCATGGATGCACTGATAGATATTGGTCGTCCACGCAATGTAGAGCTATTGGTATTGATAGACAGGCGCTTTAGCAGAGAGCTGCCTATCCATCCTGACTATGTTGGCCAAACTGTGGATACTATCATCACGCAGAAAGTAAAAGTATACTGGAATGAAGAGGACAATAAAGATGAAGTTGTCCTATTAGATTAAACATATTTTAGCAGATGTCACTATCGGTAAAGCACTTACTGGGAATTAAAGAACTACAGCCTGAGGATATACAGACCATCTTCAAGACGGCAGATAATTTCAAGCAAGTACTACAACGTCCGATCAAGAAGGTACCAACGCTTAGAGATACTACGATCGCCAATGTGTTTTTCGAGAACTCTACCAGAACACGTATCTCATTTGAGTTGGCAGAGAAGAGACTTAGTGCAGATGTGGTAAATTTCTCCGCTTCAGGTTCGTCTGTATCTAAGGGGGAGACCTTGATAGATACAGTGAATAATATCCTTGCTATGAAGGTGGATATGGTGGTAATGAGGCACTCTGCAAGCGGTGCACCATGGTTCCTGTCTCAGAATATTGACGCCAGTGTCATCAATGCAGGAGATGGTACTAATGAACACCCAACACAGGCATTGCTAGATAACTACTCTATACGTGAAAGGTTAGGAGATGTAAAAGGTAAGAGAGTGACCATAGTAGGCGACATTATGCACTCGAGAGTGGCGTTAAGTAATATATTCTGCTTGCAAAAGCTTGGTGCAGAGGTTACCGTGTCAGGTCCTCCTACACTAATACCTAAGTATATACAAGACCTTGGTGTGAAGGTGGAGTATAATGTAAAGAAAGCTATAGCAAATAGCGATGTAGCAAACATCTTACGTATACAGCTGGAAAGGCAGAATAAACCGCTGTTCTCTACACTAAGAGAATACTCTATGTTCTATGGTATCAATAAGCAAATGCTGGATGATATAAGTAAGGATGTGGTTATTATGCACCCGGGGCCAATAAACAGAGGTATAGAGATAAACTCTGATGTTGCAGATAGTAAACAGTCTATCATACTGAATCAGGTGGAGAATGGGGTAGCCATAAGAATGGCTGTTATCTATCTATTGTCTGGGAAACGAGAGGTAGAATAATCAATAAAAATGTAGTATCAAATTAGTTTTTGATATTTTTGTATTTCGGAAAACACAACTTACTTTAGCCCCTCGGTTTTAAACTATTTATAGCAATACACGTTTTGAATGATGG
>CAZPDA010000366.1:0-1947 GCA_964585115.1 uncultured Flavipsychrobacter sp. | reverse complement strand
ATAAGAAGTAAAGTATTAATTACTTAAGAGACTCCGCATCTTTAAGGAATGTTTCCAAGCCTTTATCTGTCAATGGGTGGTTCAATAGACCCAGCATCGGCTTAAGCGGGCAAGTACAAACATCAGCTCCGGCCTCAGCACACTCTACAATGTGTAATGGGCTACGGATGGAAGCAGCAAGCACCTCTGTAAGATAACCTTGTGCATTATATATATCTACTATCTGCTCTATAAGAGCTATACCATCCCAGTTACTATCGTCTATACGACCGATGAATGGAGATACAAAAGTAGCACCAGCCTTAGCAGCTAGTATCGCCTGCCCCGCAGAGAATACTAAAGTACAGTTGGTCTTGATACCACGATCAGAGAAGTATTTTATCGCTTTGATACCTTCTTTTATCATTGGTACTTTCACTACGATATTCTCGTGTATCTTAGAAAGCTCTTCACCTTCCGCTACAATTTCATCAAAAGTAGTACCCAATACTTCTGCACTTACAGGACCATCTACCAATTCACAAATGGTTTTGTAGTGCTGCATGATAGCGTCTTTACCGCTAATGCCTTCTTTGGCCATTAACGAGGGGTTGGTAGTTACACCGTCTAGTACGCCAAGATCATTGGCTTCTTTAATTTGCTCAAGATTAGCAGTATCAATAAAAAACTTCATTACTGTTTTTTTACAGAAGAATTGAGAAAAATAAGTTTGTCGTGGCGAAGTTAAACCAACAATTCAGAGAGAAAAAGGAATTGCAAAAAAAAATGGCAAGTTACTTATATCGCACCGCTACAACCACCTACCCTTGCTACATTCCTGTCCTGGGGGATTCAGTAGGAGCTGGTCGTATAAGACTTGCCGCTGCAAAGGTAAGTAATAAAACCGCTCCTTGCAAATGTTAGTTAACAATTATTTAGTCTAAACTTTAGCTAGCTCTCCTTTTAAGTAATCGATGACCTTTACTTCCACTGCATCGTGCTCTCTATATTCAGCCAGGTATACCGACACCCAATCCGTAAGGTGTATCAAATAGAAGGCTTTCTCCCAGTATGTCTTCCCTGTAGATATTACCTCTACGATATTCTTAGTATACTGCTTTATGATATTCTTATTGATATCCATTCTAAGCTGGATACGTTCGTAGTCTGAATCATTTCTTAGGATAATAACGATCTTGTTATCATCCTTATCTCTCCAACCAACAAGCTCATTATGATTCATCTCAGGTATTGCGTGATGCCAGCATAGCATCTTACCGTTCTCGTTTATCTGCTGACGAAAACGTATAGCTACACCTTCGTAGTCTGCTGAAGAGTATATGATAGGTGTTTTACCCACTATCTTTTTAGCTAGAGCACGCGCTTTGGCTTGTATACTACGCTGCTCATTCTTCAATAGCTTTATCGATGCTTTTATCTCTTTTTCAAAAGGTACGTTTATAAGACCGAAATGCTGTAGTGTATACAACACTTGTAGCATAGAGTATCCTAAGCATGCTCTTGGAGGCATACCGGATGGTAGCAATATACAATCCAGCTTCTTTTTCTTAGCTATCTCAGATATTTTACCACCTGATGTGATACATATAATAGTAGCTTTTGCTTTGCTAGCTAGCTTTAGTGCGTTAAGGGTCTCTTCTGTGTTTCCTGAATATGATGAAACAATAACTAAAGAGTCTTTGCCAACGAATGCAGGAAGATGATAATCCTTATTTACATAGAAAGGCACCTTTAGTTTATCATACAGATAGTTTTGGGCTATAGTTCCCCCTATACCACTACCACCAAGACCTGTAAGCACAACATTTGCAAAAGACCTTTTTGCAGTCAAAAAACGATAGTTTTGACCTATGATCATTGCTTCTTGTAGCTGAGAAGGAAAGTTTTGTACTAATTGCTTCATTAGATTTTTTTTCGATGACCAAACATAAAGAAACTGGCATAAAA
>CAZPDA010000365.1:0-1992 GCA_964585115.1 uncultured Flavipsychrobacter sp. | reverse complement strand
TTTATAGCTAGAGGCCCATTTACACTAATCGTAATATTTGCATTGGCATCTTTAGCTGTTGTATTACTCACAGTAACGGCTACTTTCGCCTCATCACCCGGACTAAAAAAGCGCGGCAATGCCGTACTGATCACAATAGGGTCTGCTACCTTCAGATGCTCTTCAGAGCTACCAAAGGCATTACTTTTATATGCAAGTGCCATCACTCTTATATCCCCGGAGAACTGGGGTATATCTATTTCATAAGATACATTACCACTACCATCTGCCTGTTTTATACCACTCCAAAAAGACACATTCTTAACCCTATTAACGAATAGTGGATTTGCTCTCATTGCACTTTCGTCGCCACCATCACCACCAGTACTGCTTAGTCTTGTTTTTACTTCGGGCAACAAGTATGGATACACATCATAACTATGGGTAGATAGTGCTACCTTTTGATAGAAATAGGTATACGGATCCGGTGTTTTATAATTCTTCACTTGTAGTATTCCTTCATCCACTGCTGCTATGGTCACGTAAGCGCCAGGCACGGTTTTTACTTTTATTTTTTGCTTCGACTTAGATCGAGATTTCTCGACACTTGTAATAGCTACATGAAGTTTAGTGCTCTTATCTTCTATAGAAATAGATTTATAACCGTGCGCTACTGTCAGTGGCAGTGCAGAGTTATCCATAGGCCTGAAAAGTGTTGTAGCCACATATACATTCGGTACATGATCACCGGACACTTTTAGCGTATACGATGCTGATTTATTTTCAGTATTCAAGAATACATGCTCCAATACTTTATCACGCTCTATCGTTAGCAACATCCGTCCTTCAAACGGCGTACTAAAAAGTAACTTCACATCCTCACCTACATCATACTTATCCTTATCTGTTTTAATGGTTACGTTACCTTCATTATTCACTTCAAAAGAGCTGTATCTGGTATCATTATATCCCCATGCATAGATGGTTGCAGATACATAACCATCATACCCTTCCGGTGCTACTCTTACTTCATACTCTCCACTCAGTTCCGGGTTGAAGGTATACTTCGTACCCTGTCCGGATATCTTCACTTTACTTTGTCTTAATACTTTTTCTTCTTTTTGAGACACATAGCGATATGAACTTCCGCTCTGCTGTATTACCGTATGCCAGTCTTTCTTTATGAGTGTAACATCTGCTGTTACATTATTCTGAATTTTTCCATCCTTGTTTACAGCAATCAGCTTTATTGACTGTGCACTACGTGTACTCACATAGTGATCATACTCACCTACCCCTACAAACACAGGTTGTGTATAGATAGCAAAATGACTATACCTGTGCACAGGTCGTCCGGTTTCGTCAAAAGCTGTAGCCATTACATTTCCTTCCAACAAACCTGAACCTTTATATTCTTTTTTGATCGGGAAGGAGAAGTTTGCCGTACCCTTCTCGTCAGTATTACCACTGGTATACTCAAAGTGATAGTTCTTATTATTTACTACATCAAAGCTGTAGTCAGGTAATGCTTTTACTCTAAACTCCTTCTTACTCACATTTAGCTCAGCATCAAAATTTCGGCCAATAGCAGGGGTCCCAAATAGATTATCTACTTGTAGCATAGCTTTAATACTATCTCCCGGATTATATTCTTCTTTATTTAAACTAAGGTCTGCTTTGATCCTATCCGGAATAAAATCTTCAATACTAATGGGGTAAGAATTCACCAACACATTATTCCCGGTCAAGACGTTCAAAGTATAGGTGCCTGTAAGTGCGGTATTTGGTATGTCAAAGGATGTTTCACAAGCACCTTCTTTATTCAGTATCTTCTTGTAGATAGCAAACTCTTTACCGCTGGGCATCATTAGTTGAAGCTTTACAGGCATCTCACCAGGATTATTCCAAGACTCGTTCCTTATGATGGTACTTACATGTACCGTTTCTCCCGGACGGTATAGATTTCTCTCAGCATAGATCATTGCATTCAGTCCGGTACTGTTAGGGTATCTC
>CAZPDA010000364.1:0-2024 GCA_964585115.1 uncultured Flavipsychrobacter sp. | reverse complement strand
TACCCCAGCGGATCATACAGGTTATGTGATGATGGAAGATATCTGTATTTAAAGTATAATAGGTCGACAGGGGAAAGGTATGTATTTGAAGTTAATGATGTCATTTATAGTAATAAGTGGAGTGCTAATAATGATACAATTGTTATAGAAGCGGATACTTATAAGGTTTTTAAATTGACAAATGATTCTTTGATGTTAAAGGGTGTAAGTTCTTATGCTGGTAGGGACAAGATTTTTCATAAATCAAATCGTCAGGATGATGAATAGTTTTACAAGATTCTGTGATGACGATGATATGCAAGTAAAGAACTTCTAGAAAGTATTCAAGATGTTGCTAAAAACAATATGGACTGAATGTTAACGTATTATCTGAATAACAAAGTATGAGCGGGTATACAAATAGTGTTGTAATTAAATTAGAGTCTAGTAATAGTGTCTCTAACGACAAAATACATGAGATATTCGTTAGCGCATTAAAAAAAATATTTACAAATATTAATCCAATTGTCGAAATATCTAAAATGATTACTTCAAGTGTAGCACACGATATATATTTTTTTATTAATACTGTGTATGGTAATGATGACTTGTGTTCTTTTCAAGTTTGGTATGAAGAAGATCAAGATGGAAGATATATTGAGGTATTTGATAGTTCATCATTCGCTTCTGAAGTGTTTCTAGAAAAAAGGTTATATGATACAATTATAAATGAATTGAAAGAATATCATATTAAATGTAAAATAGCATGGATTGTAGATCCAGAGTATAACTTGGCTTCAGATATTTTTCTTAATAAAGAGAGCTTAATTAAGTATAATGTATTTAATATAGGGTAACGATTTTTGTGTCTATAATTAGTTCATATTTGAATAGCAGGCAATGTAGTGATGATATGTAATACCGATGAGTTAAGCATAAAAACAAAAAAGGCTTCAAATATTTGAAGCCTTTTTATCTAGTGGAGGCACACGGATTCGAACCGTGGACCCTCTGCTTGTAAGGCAGCTATAAACTATTTCTATTCTCTTCTATATTAGGGTCGTAGACTTCATACTATTCTTATAAGCCCTGAATGAGACTTGATTCTAACACTATGGGTTTAAAAAGCAATTTAGCAATTCTCTTTATAGTTCAAGTTTATATCAAATATTCATCTTTAGTATTCTGCGATATGTGATCGCTGGCAGTTAATACTTTTTTTATTTTCATTACTTCTGAATATGGTATGTCACCCATAACTTGTACTTTATTACTTGCTATTAAGTGATTCATTTTATCAAAGTGTATGATGTGTAGCAAAGAACAATCTAATACGTGCTCAAAAATTAGATCTTCGTATCTAATGTTAATGATAAGAACATCGTCAGGATAATTGTAATAATCATTGATGATATTCTTGTCAAAAGATTTTAGTGTAGCATAGTTGTCTTTTGACATGCCAATTATCATATAGAGCTTCTCTAATTTTGCATCGTTACTGTCTTGGATTACTATACCTGGGTATATTATTGAGCTGTCCTTTTTTGCAATCGCGGTCTCAATTATTTTCATTACAATAGAATAAATTGTCTAGAGTGTCATATGTGTACCCTATTATAGAGTCGTTTGCACCTGCGCTTATTGCTATGTCTATTTGAAATATATCAGATAAGCATGATGCATTTTCCCAAGCATAATCTTGAGATTTTTCCAGCAAAACTTGAGTTGAGATGTCTTTTAGTTCACGTATTATATGGAAAATACTACTTGCTTCATTCTTGGAAATATAAGATACATCATAGTCTGACGAAGCGGTTAATCTGGAACTGTTTTTTAAAAATGTGATTTTCTTTAACGCTTCATTATTATTTGTATTAATAGCCCCCTGTATTGATAGCATAAGATACAATGCATTAATACCTACTGAATGGTGCTGTGTTGCTATATAGGTGTCATTAGTTATCATTCTCCCGTATTGTTTTAGGTGATGCTTGTCAGCATTATATAGAATTAGTAAAAGGCGCAAGGGAGATATACTATTGCCA
>CAZPDA010000363.1:0-2063 GCA_964585115.1 uncultured Flavipsychrobacter sp. | reverse complement strand
AGACCATTAATGAACACATCAACCTGAATGATGTAGCTAGCGGGCTATACTTATTAAGGTTGGATATCAACGGGCAAAGAGCGAATATCAGGTTTAGGGTGGAATAAGCAACACATTTCGTAATTTTATATGAATAGTGCCAACCTCATGAGAAAGACGACCTATATACTTTTCTTATTGATGCTGCCATTCCTTGGCATTGCTCAATATTATAATTCTGCTCCTAACCATGTACAAAATGGAAGTTTTGATTATTACATTAACTGCCCATTAAGTAAAAATTATACTAGCACAGTTCTGAATTGTATGGGGTGGACTAACTTTATGAACTTAACACCAGATCATTTTCATACTTGCTACACTGCAGGAAATGGCAATCGTCCACCAGCAACTTTTCTTGGCTATCAAAATCCTGCCGATGGTGGTGGTTATGTTGGCTTGATAGGCCAACACACATCTCAACCTAACTGGCGAGAAGCTGTACATTCAGAAATAACTCCTCTAACTATTGGTAATATATATGAGATTTCTCTTTCAGTAGCATTAGCTGATTGTATATATGCCTCTGATAACCTGGGTCTATTTTTTTATGACAATGCTGGCACCAACATTCGTTCTAGATTTTATGATCTTGAGCCACAAATGATAGTTAGTGAGAACGGACCAATAACACATAAATATTGGGTAAGATATGTTGATACATTCCAAGCAGACTCCACTTTTGACAATATAGTAATTGGTGGTTTCTACCATGATAGTCTTGTAGATAGAGATACATTACCGTCAGGCACACACCATCTTTCTTATTATTTTATTGACTCCGTTGTCGTAAGAAATGTTGGTTATATTACTAAGGTTACAACACCTGATACTCTGTCTTGTGCACAAGACTCTATACAAGTAGCATTTGAAACATTAGGCAGATTTAATTCAGGTAATACTTTTACTGTACAGTTATCTGACGCTAGTGGTAACTTTTCCTCACCTATAAATATTGGTAGTACTCAAGGAGATACATCCGGGATAGTTTACTGTCTCATACCAGACACCATGAGTATTGGAACGGGATACCGAATACGACTTACTTCATCTGACAATACCGATACGCTAGCTGATACTACAAACCTAAGTATATACAAGCTAGACACTACTTCTTTCTCTTATTCTAGCAACACTCCTGTTTGTGAGAATGATACACTTATTTTAACTGGTGCAAGTAGCCACTCTGCCACTACGTATAGCTGGACAGGGCCGAATGGATATAATGCTATGGGGAGCACACCTAACCGATCAAACATTAATCTATTAGCTGCGGGCAAATATTACATTACCAGTTCTACTTTAGGATGTAAACATTTTGACTCCATAGCCGTAGCAGTAACTCCACTACCTAGTAAGCCAACAATATCGGCTAATACTCCTGTATGCGAATATAGCAATCTTAACTTATCAGGCAGTAGTAACACGGTTGGTGTTACTTATGGATGGAGCGGCCCTAACAATCATATTGCAAATACAGCAAGCACTACTGTTACTAATTTAAGCATTGCTAACGGCGGCAACTATATCGTTTCAGCTACTAAGAATGGATGTAGTAGCTACGATACACTTACTGTAACTATCGAGGATGCTCCTGATAGTGTAAACATTGCACATACCGGATCTTGTAGTGGTGATACCTTAAAGTTACTAGCAGATACGTCTACTGGCAATGCGTCATATACATGGACAGGGCCAGGAAACTTTTTTTCAAACGGTCAATATACTAACATTAACAATACCAATGTTAATCATACAGGATGGTATGTAATGACTGCTAGTATCGGCAACTGCTCTTATACTGATAGCTTATATGCTACTATATATCAAACACCATCAACACCAATTATATCTTACAATACTCCTATTTGTGCTGGCGAAACGTTGAACCTTTCAGCTTTGGGTAATTCTTCGACGTTCTATAGTTGGGTAGGACCTAACAACTTCTATGCATCAGGGAAAACAACATCACGCACTAACCTTCAACTTATAGACTCCGGTATTTATACAGTAACAGCTACTGA
>CAZPDA010000362.1:0-2065 GCA_964585115.1 uncultured Flavipsychrobacter sp. | reverse complement strand
GAGTAATACTATATAGATGAAAAGTAGTGGTAAAACCATACATACATTAGAACCAGATAAGTGGATAGACAACTATTCTGATATGCTTTATGCATTTACAGTATCAAGAGTTTCGGACCGAGAGGTTGCTAAAGACATTGTTCAAGATACGTTCTTGAGTGCATGGAAGGCAAGAGATGGCTACAAAGGAGAGGCATCTGAGAAAAGCTGGTTGTTTACGATCTGTAGAAATAAGATAATAGACCATTATAGAAAGTCTACGTTAAAAACAATAGATCTGCAAGCAGAAGAAGAGCAAGACTTCTTTGATAAAGATGATGGTCATTGGACAAAAGCAGCTAGTCCTCATGACTGGGCTGTGAACTATACGGACACTGTAGAGACCAAAGAGTTTTATGAAGTACTTACAAATTGTAAGGGTAAGCTGAAGGAACAACAACAGGCTGTTTTTACAATGAAGTATCTGGAAGAAATGGATTCGGAAGATATATGTAAGGTATTAGATATAACTCCGTCTAACTATTGGGTGTTGGTACATAGGGCTAAAGTTCACTTGAGAAAATGTATTGAGAAAAACTGGTTTGATAATATTTAAAATGTATTGACGTGTTAGGAATGATCAGTTGTAAAGAAGCGTCGCTTCTATCAGCAAAGAATGAGGATGGCAAATTGACTTTAGGTGAAAAGTTCAGACTTCGGTTACATATCATGATATGTAAGGTTTGCCAAGTGGTGCAGAAGCAAAATAAGTTTGTAATAGATCACGCAAAGAATGTTGATTCAAGGATAGTTGATAAACTTACAGCTGAAGAGAAAGACGAAATTGCTAAAAAAGTGTTTAATAAAGACGATTGTGCCAACTAATGCCTTACTAGTTTGGTCTTGTAAGAAAGATGTTGGTTCATCGTCTAAAATGATAAAAAAGAAAGTATGAAGAAGTTGATATATATAGTGCCGATAGTGTTGGTCGCATTATTTCTGATGTTTAACCAAACTACTAGTGCCAAGGATAACGATAAACAGAAGGGGATACAATTTACAGAAGGTACTTGGAAAGAAATAGCTGCTAAGGCAGAAAAAGAAAACAAGCTTATCTTTTTAGATATATATGCTACATGGTGTGGTCCTTGTAAGCTATTAAAGAAAAGAACATTCCCTAACGAAGAACTGGGTGCTTATTTTAATAAGCACTTTATCAATGTTACAATGGATGGTGAGAAGGGTGATGGTGCAATGCTTGCAGCTAAGTATCAAATACCGGGCTATCCTTCATTGTTGATATTAGATAAGGATGGTAACGTTATCTCAAATACAGCAGGTTATATGCCTCCTAAAAGACTGTTAGACTTTGGTAAGTCTGCACAAGATGCTTATGATAAAGCAAAATAGCTAGATTCAATACATAATTGACTACCCGATACTAAATAATAGTATCGGGTATTTTTATTTGATAGATATTTTTAGTTTTAAGTATTAACTATAAACTCATAGTATGAAGAAAGCAGAATTGATATTAATAGCCATTACAATAGTTGGGTGTATTCTCCATTTAACAGATACTACAGGCGGTGCAATAGTTACCACAGCATTTTCATTGATATTGTCATTGCTTTATTTCCCTTTGGGTATATTTCTTTTTAATGATATTAAGTTATCCCGTATTGGGAAGAAGGAGTCTTATAATGGGTTAGGTGCGTTTAGACAAATAGCTATAATATTAGTAGGTGGCGGGCTTCAGTCTTGTGTGATAGGGCTGTTATTTAAGGTGATGTTTTGGCCAGGTGCTGAAATAATGAATACTACTGGAATAACGGTTATAGTATTTGTTACTATAGTAGCTGCACTTGCATTTATAAACGGGCCGCGTAAGTATTTCTCTAAAATTATTAAGCGTGTTGTTATTTATGGTGGGCTATGTGTAACACTTGCTTTATTACCCAAATATTTTTTTATAGATATAAAGTATCTAGAGTACCCTGAGTTGGCATCAGCATTAAAAGCTTATTATAACGATCCTAGTAATGAAGAACTTCGCGAGAAAAAAGATGTAGAGCTTAAAAAGATG
>CAZPDA010000361.1:0-2071 GCA_964585115.1 uncultured Flavipsychrobacter sp. | reverse complement strand
ATATTATTCATTTTTGTATGCTAATACGCCATTTACGATAGCTTGTGCCACCTCTTCCTGACCTTTTGGTGAGTTTAAGTATTTCTCCTCATCAGGATTGTTGATAAAGCCTATTTCAACAAGAACCCCCGGCATAGCACTGCCAGCCAATACTTCCAGGCCTTTTTGCTTTACACCATAGTCGCCTCTTCCTTGCTTTATGAAGTGGTTTTGAATATAAGTGCCAAGAGACACGCTACGGCTAAGAAAAGCTTGTGAGTATTGTGCTATAATAATAGCTGTTTGCGGATCGTCAGGGTTCAATAGACCTTCTTCGTCTACTACATTATCTCCGTATTCACCAATAGCATTTTCTTTTTGAGAATTGCGGTGCAACCCTAGAACGTAGCATTCTGTACCGCTGGCACTAGTGTGTCTATTATATACTGTCTTGTAGCGTGGTTTGCGGTAGGTCTTACCATTTTTGGTATAAGTACGGTAGCCTGAGCGTACTCTTTTACGAGTACCCGCGGTAGCATTTACGTGTATAGAGATAAAAAGGTCAGCATTTGCCTTGTTTGCGATCTCGTGTCTTTCTACTAAAGTTGGGTATATATCAGTGGTTCTGGTGTAGATCACCTCTATCTTATTATCTTTTAACATCTTGCCAACTTTTAGCGTAACTGCAAGTGCAATGTCTTTCTCGTTAGAAAAATCTCCTCGAGCACCGCCGTCTTTTCCTCCGTGTCCCGCATCCAGCACAATTTTCATTACCTTTTTGCCGTTAGCAGGCGTGTAAGATGGTATTAAACAAAGTGCAATAACAACTAGAAATGATATATAACGCATAAGCTATACTCGCAATAATTGAATGTTACTTCAGAAACGGTGAAGTAAACTGATAACTATTTCTATTTTTGTGCCCGTTAATGAGCTTGTTCAAAACAATTTATGCAAAGTTACAAAGCATTAGGTGCCTTTACCTATGCGCACTGTCGTTTTTTATGACGGTATTAACAGGTTATACACATGCTCAAACAGTGGATTCTACACGTTCGGGTATAGTTGTTGATACTACTACTGTAGTTGTAACTGACAGTCTATCAATAGATAGCGTGCAGAAAGTTTCGGCTAAAAGTAAAAAACAAGAGTTAGAAGACTCCTTAGGCATACGTATATCGCCAGATGCACTGTCAGCCGTTGTTACCTCAAATGCTAGTGATTCTGCGGTTTTGAATATGAAAGACAACGTCTTTTATCTATACGGAAAGGCAAAGGTGAAGTTTGAGGATATGGAATTGAATGCTGATGTGGTGACCTATGAGCAGTCAAAAAATCAAGTGATAGCTCAACCTCCGATAAACCTGCCTGACACTGTGCATTTAAAAGATAGACCTTCTTTTACTCAAGGTGGAGAGACATTTACTTATGATTCCTTGAAGTATAACTTTAAAAGTAAGCGTGCTATAGTACATAACGCACGTACGCAATATGGCGAAGGTTTTGTTTTTAGCGAACAAGTGAAGCGAAACCCTGATCAATCTATATATGGGCTTCATAATGTATATACAACTTGTGCCTTAGATACACCGCACTTTGGTATTAATGCCAAGAAGATAAAAGTGATTCCCGGAAAGGTAGTAGCGTCAGGACCCGCAAATATAATGATAGAGCAGGTGCCTACTCCATTATTTCTTCCATTTGGTCTATTCCCGATAGCTAAAGGGCAACGTTCAGGTTTCATATTGCCTACTTATACTATAGAGGAGCAACGTGGTGTGGGATTGCTAGATGGTGGGTATTATTTTAGAATTAGTGATCATGTAGATTTTCAAACACAGGCAAGGCTGTTCTCAAAAGGTAGCTGGCTACTGAGTGGGTTGAGCAATTATCGAAGCAGATATAAATATAATGGTGCGTTTACATTTTCTTATGCTTATAATAAAACTGGTGAATCTTTTGAGCCAACAGCACAAGAAACAAGAGACTTTCAGCTAAGGTGGCAACATAATTCTGATGCCAAAGCAAGACCCGGTACTTCTTTTAGTTCATCAGTGAATATTGGTACCAGTACTTTTAATCAGAATAATAC
>CAZPDA010000360.1:0-2075 GCA_964585115.1 uncultured Flavipsychrobacter sp. | reverse complement strand
ATTATATATGCAGTTCCTGACAAATGATATTAGTTCTACACTTCTAAATTTTATATTTTCTACATTTGTCGTTACGCATTTTAATAATATAGCGCATGAAAAGGTTTTTACTAGGTACATTATTATTATTAACGCTTGGCATGTCTGCACAAGCAGCACCGGGCGATACCACTTGGGTACAAGCCCAGAATGATATATGGCTAGACCATTTTGGCAACTTCGATACTACGGTAGAGTTTCCAAACGGGTCGAAGACATATCGTAAAATATTGATGGTATGGACACTGGGTAAATATATGTGTCCGGGTAGCCCTCAATACTGTGGAGATTGGGATTATACGGTGCAAAACTTTATTATGACCAAATCGGGCGACACATTGGAGCTTGGTCGTTTTATTACGCCGTATGCTAATGCCAGCTATGCACGTACAGGCTGGTCTTGGAAGCAACGCTACATGTATGATGTGACGGATCTCTATAATCAACTGAAAGACAGTGCAGGGGTACGTATACATTATTCAGGGTACTCTTGGGGTTTTACGGCAAATGTGAAGTTTGCCTTTATTGAAGGTACACCTCCGCGTGATGTACAAGGTATAGATAGAATGTGGAAAGGTAGCTACGCTTACACGGCAGCAAATCCTATTGACGGAAATGTAACAACTATGAGCAATACTACTCCTGCTAATACCCAATCTGCGGAGTTTAAATTTACGATATCAGGCCACGGTAGTAATAATGAAGGTTGTTCTGAGTTTTGTAAAAAATACTATCAGGTAAAACTGAATAACAGCCAAATTGCTCAAAAAGATATTTGGAGAGATGATTGTGGTTATAATCATATATACCCACAGTCTGGTACGTGGTTGTATGATAGGGGTAACTGGTGTCCCGGTGATATCGTCTTTCCCAATAGCCATACCTTGACAGGGGTTGGTGCAAATGCTAATTATGATCTTGATGTAGATTTTCAATCTACCAATGGTAATAATGGAGCATCCTATTCTATACAGTCTATGGTAGTATACTATGGCGGTTTTAATAAATCGGTAGATGCATCTTTGGATGATATCATAGCGCCATCTGATTATGAGGTTCACTTCCGTGAAAATCCAATGACAGGTAAGCCGAAAGTGAAAGTGCAGAATACAGGTTCTACTACGATTACCAGCATCAAGTTTGAATACGGTATTGCCGGTGTAGGTAGCACAGAAACCTATACATGGTCCGGTAGTATTGCGGCATTAGAAACTGCAGAGATTGAGTTCCCGGTTTTTGACGAATTGCAATCAATAGCCAATCCGGGTACATTCAATGTAACGATAAAAGAAGTTAACGGACAGGTTGATGAAGATCAAACCAATGATAAGCTAAGCTCTACTTTCGAGCCAGCTATGAGGGTGTCTCCAAAGATAATTATTGAGTTGAGAACGAATAGCCCGCTCGTGAATGGTGTGGCAGAAACAGAGTGGAAGTTATTCGACATCAGAACAGGTACTGTAGTTGCGCAAAGAACTCAGAATGCGGCTAATACAACATACAATGATACCGTTACGTTAAACGACGGTGTTTATAAGTTTGTAGTTGAAGATGCGAATTGTGATGGTGTTAGTTGGTGGGTCTATCCTAACTATCCTGTAAATCCGGGTACCGGTACTATTAGGGTTAAGCCATATGGTAGCTTTATAGGTTATAACCTTAAAGGGTACTTTAGCGGAGATTTTGGTTGTGGTTTTACAGAGTATTTTAACGTAGGTTTCCCTGTAGGAGTACAAGACCTATCTGCCCATAAAAATGAGATGACTGTATTCCCTAACCCGGCCCAGAACAGCGTCCAAGTATCTTTGGACCTTGCCACTGGTGGTAATGGCACTTTACAGATCATCGATATGTTGGGTAGAGTAGTAGCACAAGCTGTAGCTGATAAGCCATTAATGGAGCTTAATACTTCAGCGTTGTCTAATGGAATGTATCACGTGGTTTATAAAGATCAAAGTAATAACATTCAGTTACAACAGAAGATCATGATTGCCAAATAGTTGTAGCAACGATAAATATCTTTTTATACAAAGGGC
>CAZPDA010000359.1:0-2080 GCA_964585115.1 uncultured Flavipsychrobacter sp. | reverse complement strand
CTTTTCAAAAGGCTATTACCTACAATTTCTTCTAAGGTCAAGTCCTTATCAGCAATGGTGATATTATCTAATATCTTTTTCATCTTAGACTGCCATTCACTAAGCTCTTTTTCAAGCCTTTCAGTCTCTTCTCCTGCTCCTGTAAGCCTAAGTTTTACGATACCGGCACTAGGCAAGTATGCCAACTTTATATATTCAGGTAGTTCTGTTTCAATGTCCTTTAAACGTTCTGCGATAAAACTCTCCCCTTCACCGGCAGTTATCAAAGTTCTATGTACAATGGCATGACCTAAGTAATCCCTCTTTAATATCGGCAAAACTTCGTCTTCCATTATACTCATCATCTCAAAAGGCACACCTGGCATTGATATAATGATAGTGTTGTCCTTTTTAAAAAGCATACCCGGTGCCGTACCCATTTTGTTATGTAGCACAGTACAGTTATCAGGCACTTCTGCCTGCTTCATATTCCGCTCAAGAAAAGGACGTTTCCTTACTTCAAACAAGTGTCTTACATGTGCCAAAACATGCTCGTTAACAATAAGCTCCCCTCCAAAATACTCGCACAAGAAAGGTTTTGTTATATCATCAGCAGTAGGTCCAAGTCCACCTGTTACTAATACCACATCCACTTTAGGTATCTCATAGTTTAGCGCTTCCCCAATAGCACTCTTCTTATCCGCTACAGCTACTCTTCTCACTACATCTATGCCTAAAGGGTTTAGCTGCTGTGCTATCCAAGCTGAATTTGTATCTATGGTCTGCCCTATCAATAGTTCATCACCAATAGTAATTATTGATGCTTTTACATTACTCATATGTTATTCAAAAAATGGCATTAAACGAGACCGAAGCAGCTCCGGCATTTCTACTGTCTTCTTCTTTATTGGGTCATAAAATGCTAAAGTAGTAACCCCTACATTTAGCAATTTACCTTTTTCATTATACAGTTCTGTATGAAAGTCTATTTTAGAACCTGTAGGTAGCTCTTTGATAATAGTCTTAACTGTTATTAGGTCGTCATACAAAGCCGGTCTAATATATTTAATATTCACCTCTGCCACAGGCATCATTACCCCGTTCTCTTCCATCTCTTTATATGTTAAACCCAGCTCTCTTATAGCATCTGTTCTACCTACCTCAAAGTATAACGCATAATTGCCATAATAGAGGTAGCCCATCTGGTCAGTTTCTCCATATCTGACCCTTATGTTTGTAGTAGCTTCATACATATACTATTGTGCTTTGTCTGAGTCTTTTAGTGTATAAATTCCGTTTGCTTGATTGGTACAGGTCAATGTTAGGTCATTAATACAAACATGAGGGGGTAATGTTGCCGTATAATATACGACATTGGCTATATCCTCCGCTTGTAGCGGCATAATGTCATCATAAACTTTGGCTGCTTTACCCTCATCTCCATGAAAACGTACAATAGAGAACTCAGTCTCTGCCATACCAGGGTTTATTGCTGTAACCTTAATACTATATGGCAATAGGTCTATACGCATAGCTTGTGTTAATGCGTCTACCGCATATTTTGTAGCACAGTATACATTACCATTCTTATAGACTAGCTTACCTGCCGTAGACCCAATATTAATGATATGTCCACTACGCCTTTCTCTCATCATAGGAACTACAGCCTTTGTTACATATAGTAACCCTTTCACATTAGTATCTATCATTTTATCCCAATCTTCGGTGTCACCTTCATCTATTGTGGATAATCCGGATGCAAGCCCAGCATTATTGACTAATATATCAATGGTCTCTACTTTACTCTTCAACTCATTAATAGCAGCATCAACTTCTGCTTTCTGCCTTACATCAAAACACAAAGCATATACAGGTACATTATATTTTTCCAGCTCTTTTTTGAGAGAGTCTAAGCGTTCTTCGCGTCTGCCTGTTATTGCTACATTGTAGCCATTTTTTGCAAATTCATTTGCAATTGCCTTTCCAAAACCTGATGTTGCTCCTGTAACTAATACTGTCTTATTCATAAGTTCAACCTTGTGATGCTTAAAGATAACACCCTTTAGTTAGAGTATCATCCAAATAAAAAGGAGGACACTTA
>CAZPDA010000358.1:0-2093 GCA_964585115.1 uncultured Flavipsychrobacter sp. | reverse complement strand
ATATATAATATATCAATAAAACCTATACACAACATACCCACCAGCACGGATATAAACTTACGGGAAGATGGGTATTACCTCAAGGTGATACATTAACGATTTTTATGCCCTGATGCTACGCACCGACGAAAACCGACTGAGCATATACCCGATATCCGCAGGCAACGAACTGAATGTGTTCGCAACACAACCGGTATCGCATATACGCATATTGAACCTAAGAGGCGAACTAATGTCTGACCACGACTGCCCGCATACCACACATTGCATCATCAACATCCGAGACCTACCCAATGCTACCTACTTTGCCGAGGTAGATATAGATGGAGAAAAGCCCATACGCTATGCCTTTGTCAAGCTTTAAATAAAGAAGTGCCCTGTCATGAAAGAACAACAGGACACTCAGGAGATAGAGAGGTTTTTAGAGGGTGTAAATGGAAACGGATCTATCTAAATTCTTAATGTAAAGCTCAATTTATTTACAGACGCTGCCTAGATGAAAAAACACGGTGGCAGGTATGTCTTTTCACGTATCGAAAAAAAGCGCCCCGCCTGAGAGCAGGCGGAGCATAGGGGTGTATTTGTTCTCTTACAAACACGTGATAATCGTTTATACTGATGCACGCTACCTATACTAATATGTATATGGTGCGTATGACTGTTCATGCTGATGGTAGTAGTGCTTACCTACACAACAGATAGATGAGGGGCTGAACCATGATGCTGATAGTGCCATCGTATCTATTGCGGTATGCATTGCCCGAGAACATATTGCTTTCGCTTTATGATGCAAATAGTAATTGTAAGAACTTCTGTTGCAAAAGTGCGTCTTGCTGCTTGACTATCCATCCTGAAAAAGCATACACCCCATACGTGAAAAAGCACGTATAGAAAAGCTGGGAATGATGAGTATTTTGGCAAGTGATTTCTTTCACACACAAAAACATACAACATGAAGAAGGCAACCCAATTACTACCAATGGCTATGCTCGCATTGGCACTAGCATCGTGCAACGGCGGCGACAGCACTAAAAATGACACCGCTAACAATGAGACACAAGCAATGACCACACCTTGCAAACGCCCTATAGACTATACCCCACTAGTACTAACACCAACCAACAGAACGGCAATGGGTAATGACATTGCTCCCAACATAAGATATGAGCACGATGGAGCTATACACCCGTACAACTTCGGCAGTGTAGACCTGACCTTTACACAACTACAGACCATCAAAAGCAAAACAGACTCTAACTGTACTACATGGCCGGGCATCAAGGTGCATTATGGTTTGGATGCAGCTCAGGATAAGTTCATATACATCTTCCAACCGGTAAACCTAGAGTTGATAGACACACTACAAGACAGAGACAGCTTTAACATAAACGATAAAGGGCAGGATAATTGTTACTATGTAGATGCATCGGGCACTATGATAGACACACCTATCTCTGCCGTGCAGCAATACATAGACGCCTACAAGATGTTTACCCGACTGCACAATACAACAACAGGCGGCGACGACCCGCTAGACACCAACGTGCACCCGTATGCTATCACCTTCCCTTTTGATGAACTGGACGCATTGATAAGCCAGAACGAAAAAATGCTTTTTGAAAAGTTGAAAGACAACAAGGAGATACACACTATGGACGATATAAAAAGCAAGTTCTCTACCAAGGGCATCAAGTTTGAGTGTGGTGCTAAAGCAGTGGGAGACTACCACTTCCATCATATCATGATGACACCGTTGTATGTAAATGCTAGTCCGCAAGCACCGGGTACGCTTACCTTCAACAGTGCAGACCTTGGTGCATTATGCCCGCCTAATTGTGGTAGAACAGGTATTGCTATAATTTCTAATAATGAAAAGGCTACTCATGATAATGAGTAACATTTTATACATTAGCCGTAGCATTCAGCTACGGCTAATATGGTTTCTGACATATTTCTCATATCAAGAGTAATAATTTTGCTAGCAGCAATGTTTGGCGTAGCCTCATACCGATGTGGAGCAACTTTTTATAGGTTTCTACTGATCCATATTTTTTTAGGCATTTTTATAGAAACACTGGGGCACTTCCTTGTTT
>CAZPDA010000357.1:0-2101 GCA_964585115.1 uncultured Flavipsychrobacter sp. | reverse complement strand
ATTTTTAACTTTAATAGAAAATAATTTAGGATGATGAGTATCCTCAAGTCATACAGAATTGTAGCAACAGCTTTGTTATTATTAACAGGTGGTTCTGTTATTGCCCAAGACAATTCGCTAACTGATGCTAGTACTCAGTTCGGCCAAGATGAGATCGTTAATAAAAGGTGGAAACCTTCTTTAGTTCCGGATGGAGCTTATGATAGAGTTCCTCATATTAACAGAGTGTTGGATTGGCAGTATCTACGCGAAAATGATGTAATGTGGAAAAAACGTGTTTGGAGAGAAATTGATATTCGCGAAAAGCAAAACATGGCATTTATTTATCCTGGTGATGAGTATACAGGTGGTGGATACTTTATCGAGATCATCTTAGATGCAATCAAAAAAGGTAAAGTAAAAGCATACTCAAACCTAGATGACCGTTTTTCTAATGCTCTTACTAAAGATCAAATCAACGAAATGTTAGTTGGTAAACCGGATACATTAATGGTTGAAAATCCGATCACTGGTGAGGTTGAGATTCGTATCAGTCAGAAAGTATTCAATCCTGATGTAATTACTAAGTATAGAATTAAGGAAGATTGGATGTTTGACCGTAATATCGGTAGAATGGTAGTACGTATCATTGGTATCGCTCCTGTTCAGGATATCCTTAATACAGATGGTTCTCTTCGTGCATCTCAAGCTATGTTCTGGTTATATTATCCTGAGTTACGTCCAATGCTAGCTCAATACGAAACATTCAATCCTGAGAATGATGTAGCTCGTATGACATGGGATCAGTTCTTCGAAGGACGTTTCTTCTCTAGCCGTATTATCAAAACAAGTAATCCATTTGATATTAGCTATCGCCAAGACAAATATATGTCTGATCTAGAAATGCTATACGAAGGACAAAAGGCATCAGAGTCTCTTTTCAATAAAGAGCACGATATGTGGGTTTATTAATTTGAAGTCTTAATAACATCTTATATTTGTCGCCCTGGTATTATCAGGGCGACTTTTTGTAATTATATCTTAGCGATATTTTTTATTTGTATTCTTCATGAATTCCGTTTCCGCACCTAGTATAGAAGTCTGTTTATCTCCTTCATTATTGCATTTATTTGATACTAAAGGAAAAGCCGTAGTTATTATTGACGTTTTTAGAGCTACATCTACAATAGCAGCAGCTCTTGATAATGGCGCAGCTAGTGTAATACCGGTAGATTCTGTTGAACATTGTGTAGAATTAGGTGAAAAGGTTGATAACAGTATCACTGCAGGGGAAAGAAATGGACAAGTAGCTAAGGGGTTACAGCACGGTAACTCACCATCAGAATATCCAAGAGATTTTATCGAAGGGAAGAACCTTGTACTTACGACTACGAATGGTACAAGACTATTGCATATGGTGAAAGGTGCAGATGCAATAATAACAGGATCCTTCGTTAATTTAACAGCAGTCTGCAATTATCTGATTGAACGGAATATTGATGTAATATTAGGCTGTGCCGGTTGGAAGGATCGGTTTAACTTGGAAGATAGCCTATTTGCCGGTGCTGTTGTGCACCAAATAAAACAGCATTTTAGTGTTAATTGTGATAGTGCAATGGCTTGTGAAGAGCTATATCTTAGGTCAAAAGAAACAGATACTATTTCCTTTTTAAAAAATAGCTCTCATTACAAGAGGTTATCTGTTTTTGGATTAGAATATGATATGGAATACTGTGCAACACACGATAAGCATCCCGTTGTTCCAATCTTACAGGGTGATAAACTAGTAATTCATAAATAGTATAACGCTATCTAACCGTGTAGAAAAGGATTAGATGCTTTCTCTTGTCCAATGTTTGTTTCTGGGCCGTGTCCAGAATATACGGTAGTATGATCAGGAAGAATGAAGAGTTGCGTTTTAATACTAGTGATCAAAGTGTCAAAATTACCACCCGGTAGATCTGTGCGACCTATACTGCCTGAAAATAATACATCTCCCCCCAATACCCAGTTTCCTTTGGCATAATAAAAGCTTATGCTACCAGGTGAATGTCCGGGTGTAAATAATACTTGCAATTCATCGTCTCCCAATTTATAGGGTTCACTCTCATCAATATAACCA
>CAZPDA010000356.1:0-2137 GCA_964585115.1 uncultured Flavipsychrobacter sp. | reverse complement strand
GGCGTATAGTACGTAGTGGTGGTGGTGTAGCACCTGATGTAAAGATAAGTGATGAGCACACTAGTAAATTGGCAGCTACTATATACTACAAAGGTTATTTCTTTGATTATGCTACTCAATATGCTAAAAACCATCAAACCATAGCTCCGGCTTATGGTTTCCACCTTACAGATAAGGAGTACAATGAATTTGCAAAATGGTTATCTACTAAGGAGTACGACTATAAAACAGAAACTGAGATAGTATTAGACTCTCTAAAAGAGACTGCAATACGCGAAGAATACTTTGATGAGATAAAACCTGCCTACGAGCAGCTTACCAAAAAGCTTTCGCACGATAAACAGCAAGACTTAATAAAACATAAAAAACAAATATCTTTCTTCTTAGAAAGCGAGATCGTTTCCAGATATTACTATCTGGGTGGCCGCATAGCACACGGACTAGCAATTGATAAAGACGTAGAAAAAGCAGTAAACGTACTTCAAAAATCTACAGACTACAATGCACTACTGAAGCCAACAACGGTCATCAACTAATCGAACATCCGATGTAGCGCATCCGCTATTTTACGATCATTACTTAGGCGTGGCACTTTATTTTGCCCGCCTAGTTTTCCTTGGGTCTTCATGTATTGCTGAAAGGCAGTGCTTGGCAGCTTGGTTATCTTCAGCGGCTGAAGGATATTACCTCCTATCAGGTCTTCATAGTAGCTATTCAATCTTCTCAATTCATCATCTATATCCTTAGCAAATGCCTGTATATCCTCCGGCTCTTTCTCAAACGCTATGAACCACTCATGGTATGGAAGTTCGTCTTCTGTTTGTATCATCGGTGCTACGGTGAACTCGGTAGCATTTACATTATACTTCTTAGCTGCAGCAAGCATTGCTTTCTCTACTTCTTCACCTATCACATGCTCGCCAAATGCTGAAATGAAATGCTTCACCCTACCGCTTACTACTAATCGATAAGGGTCTTTGCTTACAAACTTCACGGTGTCACCTATGCTATAGCCCCATAGCCCTGCATTACTGCTGATGATCAGCGCATAGTTCTCCCCTACTTCTACATCTTCAAGTGACAGCCTTGTAGGGTTATCGCTAAACAATTCTCCTGCCGGCACAAACTCATAAAAGATACCCATATTGGTATTCAGCAACAGGCCTTTACTATTATCTAATGTATCCTGAAAAGCAAAGAAGCCTTCAGAAGCAGGGAAGGTCTCTAGTATGGCAATATCCTCACCTATACTCTCTATTAGCTTATTCTTATAAGGTTCAAAATTCACACCACCCTGTACCAATACTTGCAGGTTGGGGAATATCTCTTTTATATTCTTAGCACCGCTCTTCTCTAGCAACCAATCAAAGTACATCTGCACCCATGGCGGTATACCGCTCACAAGTCTCATATCTTTATCTACGGTCTCCTCTACTATCTTCTCCAGCTTATCCTCCCAATCGTCGATACAGTTGGTCTCGTAAGTTGGTACTTGATTGCCCTTCAAATATCCGGGTACAAAGTGATTAACGATACCGCTAAGTCTGCCCGTTGGTATTCCCCCTACTCTTTCTAACACAGGAGAACCTGTTAGAAATATCATCTTACCATCTACAAAGTTAGCATTGCCGCTATTCATCATATAGCACAGCAATACATTTTTTGCTGCGTTGATATGGTTGGGCATCGAGTCTTTTGTTATAGGTATATACTTAGTTCCACTGGTAGTACCTGATGTCTTTGCCAAATATAGCGGCTTCCCCTTCCATAAAATATTATGCTTACCTTCTTTTATTTGTTCTACATATGGCTTTAGCCCTTCATAGTCTCTTATGGGTACTGCTTTTTTAAAATCTTCGTAATTATTTACACTAGCCAAATGATGGTCTTTACCAAACGCGGTTTTGCTGCCAACCTTTATTAGATCTTGCAATACCGTTTGCTGATCAGCAACGGCATTAACTTTCTCTTTCTGTATCTTCTTATATATGATATTGGCGTATGGCTTGGCCAGTAGTGATTTGATACCCATTGGATGATATTCTATTGTTGCAAATCTATAGTATTATAATGCCAATAACACGAAATAGGCGTAGCTAATAGTCATCTAATATTTTACAATATATAACTGCTATGA
>CAZPDA010000355.1:0-2144 GCA_964585115.1 uncultured Flavipsychrobacter sp. | reverse complement strand
CACTACCCAACTAGTATCTGCAAGGTTATTCAACTGACCATGAGCACCAGTTACCATCTCATAAGCGGTATCACCTTCATAATTATCAAGACGGAAATACTTGACTAGTCCTGTTTCATTACCATTAAGTCTGCGACACATGGTCTCACGTATTTCTTCTTGAGAACGCTCAACATTCCAAATACGAACCTCATCAATAGAGCCTTTTAAAGGAATATTCTCATTATCATCCTTATACATACCTAAAGCCAACCAAGAATTATCATAAGCGATATTACCTGAGTCACTTGTAGACATTGCTTCAAGTATACCATTCACATATAGCTTAGTCGTATCACCATCGTATACACCTGCTACATGATACCACTGGTTTTCATCGAAGCTACTTGTAGATTCCATATAAAATAATCTCAATGTCTTTTCCGAAGAAAGCGCGAAACGGAACTTATTGTTATTACCAGTTTCCAGGTCCCAACCTCGCTCAAAATTTCCATTATCTTGCATAAAGCCAACCATTGCTCTCCACTGCTCAAACTCGCGCGGGTTAACCCAAACCTCTACAGTTATATCTTTCACAGGAAGGTTTACAGCAGTGAAGGTATCTTTAGCACCACCGTTACCTGTTGCATCTACCCAGCCATTATTACCTGTAATGTTCAATGCTGCACCTGCACCTATTTGATGATATGTTGGCAATGGATCTGTAGTGAAGCTATAAGGACCAACCCAAGTACTTGTACCTAGTCCTGTACAAGAGTCTTGCACGTAGAATTGGTAAGTTGTATTAGCTTGTAAGTTATTAAGTGCATATGGTCTGCTAATTATGTTCTTAACTATTATACCATTACCCTGTGTGAAGTTTGCTGGCCCGTACTCAATGTTCCAAGAAGCAGAACCACCAGTATTCCAATTTAGTATAGCACTATTATATGTAATGTTTGTTGCAGACTGTACCGAAGGAGCATTACACGTACCTACAAAGTTTGCTAAGAATAACTGTCTTGTACCAATGATGCTATCTGTACGGAAAACATGATTAGCTGTGTCATTATATATTACACTCTTTATTGACCAACTATTCTCATCATCAAATTTTCTACCAAAGAAGCTAATAGCTTCTTTGTATGCTTTTGCAGTATCGTAATTGCTATAGTCATATTTAGGATACGAAACTAAAGAACCTGATGCTACTATACCATAATAAACATCATTGTTATTAGAAGGTGTAAGACCACTCTTTAGGTCCGGAGTATCTACTATACGATAAAGCTGCATGTATGCACCTGACCCTGAAAAACTATCTATAGTAATAGTACCTCTATTGGCAGTAGATAATTGTAGTGATTGATTGGTCCATGTATTTGCATACACATACACTGATGTATCACCAATAGCAGCACCACTCTTTACTCTAACAGGGCTATTTTGCAATGTACCATCAAACGTAGTACCTGTAGCAGTAGCATTATTTGCTAAAGTAGTACTTGAAGTACCTTCCATGTTATAGTAAGCATATAGGTCAGTTTCATTACCCGTAAGCTTGCGACACATAAATTGACGTATTTCGGCTGCAGTACGCTTTGATTTCCAAATACGAACCTCATCCATCTTACCGTCAAAATAAGAGCCGTACGTACCAGTACCATCAGAACCTATTCTTACAGGTAATGTTCCGTGTAGCGCTTTACCCGCATCTGCTGATATATCAATAGGCGTACCTACTTGCTCACCATTAAGATACGCAGTAAGGTTACCACTTCTATCAACTACCATTGCGAAGTGGTTCCAAGCAGCTATACCATTACTTACAGATATATCATAGTCTTCACGAGTACCACCAGATGGTTTAAAGTTGAAACGTAACATGTTAGCATTACGTCTGCACAATAAGAACCCTGTGTTGCTACCACTGTTCCAGTCTTTGTTACCTACTAATGCAGGGTCACTATTTGCTGATTCAACCTTTACCCACATCTCAATAGTAAAATCGGCAGTATCTAAAGAGTCTGATAAGTTTACTCCTAGATTTACATGCTCAAAACTACTTGTACCAGCAAAGTCTATGGCATTGCCGGACCCTTGCGCAAAAGTGGCTACATAGCTTACTGCATGTATGAATAGTGCTAAAAACAGCACTTTATATT
>CAZPDA010000354.1:0-2154 GCA_964585115.1 uncultured Flavipsychrobacter sp. | reverse complement strand
TAAATACTTGTAACTTTTATAATCTAAAATCGATTAATAGCAAATGTATTATAACGGAAAAACAATATTTATCACCGGAGCCAGCAGGGGTATCGGTAGGGCTATAGCATTAAGGTTGGCAAAGGAAGGTGCCAATATCGTAGTTGTAGCCAAATCAGTAAAAGAAGACCCTAGATTAGGTGGAACAATATATTCTGTAGCTGAAGAAGTAAATGAGGCAGGCGGTAAAGCTTTAGCTATCCCTTGTGATATAAGAAATGAAGAGCAGATACTACATGCTGTGCAGCAAGCTATATCTATATTTGGCGGTATTGATGCGTTAGTTAATAACGCTTCTGCTATACAACTTTCTACAACAGAACAGATTGAAACCAAACGTTTTGACTTGATTCATGATATTAATGTCAGGGGTACCTTTTTAGTTACTAAGCATTGCGTACCCTTCTTGAAAAGGGCAGAAAATCCACATATATTAACCTTGTCGCCCCCCATAAATATAAAGCAGCAATGGCTATCTCCTTTCCTACCCTATGCTCTTAGTAAGTTCAATATGAGTATGATGGCATTGGGTTGGGCCGGAGAGTTTAAAGATTACAAAATAGCCTCTAATGCACTATGGCCGGTGACTACAATAGGTACTGCGGCGGTAAAAAACCTTCTAGGTGGGGAAGCATTAGTACAAAAAAGCCGGAAACCGGATATACTAGCAGACTCCGTACACTATATACTACAACAGCCATCATCAACGTTTACAGGAAATACTTTTATAGATGAGGAAGTATTGAAAATGGCGGGAGTTACTGACCTGAGCCAATATGCTATTAATCCGGATAGCAATTTGCAAAAAGACCTTTTCCTTGATTAAAACATAAACTATTGGAAACAATACTATCCATCAACAACCTCAGTAAATCTTACGGTTCCATACATGCACTTAAAGGAGTGTCATTCAACGTACCATCAGGTAGTGTATTTGGCATACTCGGTCCTAATGGTAGTGGGAAAACAACGCTACTTGGTACGATACTAAATGTACTTAATGCCAATAGCGGCACATACACATGGAGTATTAATGACGACCATAATGCTGCCAGAAGGCAGATCGGCTCCTTATTAGAAACACCAAACTTCTATCATTACCTCAATGCAGTAGATAACTTACAAATAGCTGCAGAGATCAAGAAAAGAGGTAGTGATGATAAAGATCATGTATTAAAGACAGTAGGATTATGGGATAGAAGAACAAGCAAATTCAAAACCTACTCTTTAGGGATGAAGCAGCGCTTGGCAATTGGAGCAGCATTACTAGGAGACCCTGATATACTAGTGTTTGACGAACCTACCAATGGACTAGACCCTGCCGGTATAGCTGAAATAAGACAGTTGATCATAGACCTGAATAAAAAGGGTAAAACCATCATTATGGCCAGCCACCTGCTAGACGAGGTAGAGAAGGTTTGCACACATGTTGCCATTCTGAAAAAAGGAGACCTTTTGGTAAGTGGAAAGGTTGACGAAGTACTCATTGATGAAGATCAGGTTATTATTGCGAGTAGCAACCTAGAAGCGCTCAAAGCATTTGTGGCTACTATCGATGGCGTACACGAAGTAAAGCAAGTAGATAGTTACTTATACTTAAGTACAGGTTCTGACATATCTACAGCAAGTATTAATGAGCTCTGCATGAAAGAAGGGATCACCTTATCTCACCTGTCTATTAAAAAGAAAAGTCTGGAAACTAAGTTTATAGAGCTTACAAACAACTAAACCTCATGATGCACTTACTAGCTATAGAATGGCTTAAAATAAAGAAGTACCGTACATTTTGGATATTGATCGGTTTATTTGCTATTCTATTACCACTATGGAACTATGGCATGAACCAGCAGATCTTCTTTTCTACAGGCGGGAAAGGGGACGTTGGACAAATGGCTTTCTTAAAACAAGCATACACCTTCCGATACGTTTGGGATAATATAGGTTTCTGGGCAAGCTTTTTTGTATTCTTCATAACGGTACTAATGATTATCATTACTACTAATGAATATAGCTTTAGGACAAGTAGACAAAATGTAATAGACGGATGGAGTCGAATGCAATTCTACCATGCCAAATGGCTAATGGTGATCGTATTAAGTGTTTTCACTACAGTTT
>CAZPDA010000353.1:0-2158 GCA_964585115.1 uncultured Flavipsychrobacter sp. | reverse complement strand
GGTTCTGATATCTATATCGGAGCTATTGCGTTAATATTCACCATATTTGGTATATGGGCAGGAACAAAGCTGATAAAAAGTAAAGAGACGGTAGTGAAAGAGGTAGAGGTGGTGACGATAAAAGAAGGCTTTGTGTTCAACGAAAATGAATATAAGAAGCTAGGCATTAGCCAAAGAGAGTTTGACGTATTAGAGCTAATGGCTAAGGGAATGACCAACCAAGAGATAGCTGATTCTTTATTTATTTCTTTGAATACAGTAAAGACACATTCTGCTAACTTGTATGTGAAACTGGATGTAAAACGCAGAACACAAGCTGTGCAACGGGCAAAAGAGCTTAGTTTAATACCTTAGCACCAGTATCCTACTTATGGGTGAAAAGTGGCTATAGTGGCTAAAATCACCCGAAAGTATGAGTGCTTTTCAGAGATTCTATTATTCATTTGTACCAACCAAAAACAAATACTTATGAGAAAGGTCGTAATTACATTCGGACTCATTGCGGGGCTGATAGTCTCAGTGATGATGTTCATTACAATGCCGATGGCATTAGAGGGGAACCTAGATGGCAGCGAACTTATTGGCTATACGACAATGGTCATTGCCTTGTCTTCCATCTTTTTTGCCGTTAAGGTATATAGAGACAAACATCAGGGTGGACAGATAAAGTTTGGTAAGGCTTTTTTGATAGGCCTATATGTTAGCTTGGTTGCTTCATTTTTATATGCAGTGAGTTGGGAGCTATTTTTGAAAGTGAGCGGTATGTCATTAGTAGACTTTATTGACTCCTTTTCTCAAGCTAAGGCTGAGACTATGCGAACTAATGGTGCTTCCCCTGCTGAAATATCAGATATGTTGGCTAAGGCTAAACAGGATATGCAATGGTATTTCAATCCATTATTCAGATTTTTATTCACCATGTTAGGTGAAATGCTGCCAGTAGGAATATTGGTATCACTTATAAGTGCTTTAATATTGAAAAAGAGGTCTAAAAGCTTAAGTGCATAAATAGATAAACTATAACACAATGGAAGATAATAAATTAGGAAAAGTAGCGTGGCTAGACCTTACCGTAGATAATGCCCAAGAGGTGAGCGCATTCTATAAAGATGTGATAGGCTGGGAGATACAAGGTTTTGATATGGGAGGGTATGAAGACTATTGTATGAATGACCCTAAGACAGGTGATACTATGGCTGGCGTATGCCATGCACGTGGTGGTAATAAAGGGTTGCCTGCTCAATGGTTGGTATACCTTACTGTAGATGATTTTGATACGAGCTTGAAGGCAGTAGAAGAGAAAGGCGGAAAAGTACTTGGAGAGAAGAAAAGTGACGGTAAAGGTGGGTATTATTGCCTGGTGCAAGACCCTGCAGGGGCTTATTTTATGCTAAGTGGCAAGAGCAAAGAGTAGGTATTATGCAAACATATTGGATATAAAAAAGACCCGGCGGAAGCCGGGTCACTGTTTACTAGTTTAATACTAAGTAAATGAAGCACCAACATTTTTATAATTAAAGCGTTAAACGCTCAATTGTTATTCTGTTTAACTTTTTAATTCCTCTTAACTATGAAGACAGTACAAAGTTCCGAAAAGTAAAGTGATTATCTGTCATAATTTTGTGTTAAATGGTTGATGTTAAGAATTTTATAGCATTGGGAGTATCTAAGATTAACCAAATGTTATAGAAACGCACTACTATTAATACGTGATATTAATGAGGTTATTATGTGGGTTGTTGAATATTTTTAATGAGAATGTTAAAGATGTTTATATCAACTAATGACTAATAAGCGGTTAATACTCTGTAATAGCTATTGCTTTTTTGGTAGTGGCGTAGTAAATTCACACATCATGAAGAAAGTACTTGTAATATTCAGCATTTTAGTTGCATTAGCGATAACTGTACAGTCTTGCGCACCTCGTAGAGGGCTCCCTCGTCCGCAGGGGCACCCAACGCCTCCTAAAAAGGTTACAATGGTACAGCCTGTAGCTGATGTTCAGCTTGAGCAATACTCTTAATAAAGATCATTAAAGACATTTATATAAGAAGGCAGTATTGCCTTCTTTTTTATTTTACAGCCAACTTGTTATATAGATATGCGTCATAATATACTGTTACTTATTATTACTCTGTTATGCTCAGCTATTGTAGGT
>CAZPDA010000352.1:0-2167 GCA_964585115.1 uncultured Flavipsychrobacter sp. | reverse complement strand
TTCTTCATGCAAGCTTCTATTTCTTCTACTGTTATTGGGATACCCTTGAACAGGTCTGTATGTCCTGTCTTGGTGATCCAAATATTATTCTCTATTCTTATACCAATTTGCTCTTCCTCAATGTATAAGCCCGGCTCCACTGTAAACAACATACCTTGTTTTACAGGTGATGTTCTGGTACCAAGGTCATGTACATCTATACCCATATGGTGAGAGATACCATGGTATAGATATTTACGATAAGCAGGGTTAGCAGGGTCTTGGTTCTTTATGTCTGCTTTTGTTATCAAACCCAGCTTCACACATTGCTTCTCGGTATACTTACCCACTTTCTCAGTATAGTCTACTACAGATATACCCGGTTTCAGGATGCTCTTAGCATAGTTATGCGTATCTAGTACAGCGTTATATACATCCTTCTGCCTTTTGGTGAACTTACCATTTACAGGTATGGTTCTGGTCATGTCAGACGAGTAGTTGCCATAGTGCGCACCAAAGTCCATCAATACAAGGTCTCCATCCTTACACTCTTGGTTCCTGTCAATATAGTGTAGCACTCTCGCACTATCTCCCGATGCTATGATACAATCGTAAGCATGGCGTGTAGCACGGTTGCGCAAGAACTCATGCGTTATCTCTGCCTCTACCTCGTACTCCATTACACCCGGCTCCATAAAGTTCATTACACGCAAAAATGCTTTGTGTGTAATGTCTATCGCCTTCTTCGTTACGTCTATCTCGTCTTTGGTTTTGATAGCACGTAGGTCTTTCATGATGCGTGCAGCACGCTCATAGTTGTGCAACGGGTACTGTCTCATAAAGTCGTGAGCAAAGGTCAGATCAGTTCTAAGGACTGAAGGATCACGACGATCGTTCTCATTGCTGTTCAGATATACATTATCAGCATGGTGCATCATCACCTGCAATACAGGATCTATGCTATCCAACCATTGTACATTCTCTATGCCTGATATTGCCGTAGCCTCATCTTTACGAAGTTTATGTCCTTCCCATTTTTCCAGATCCTCATTTGGGCGTAGTAGTACCAATACTTCACGTGCACTTTTATCAGGATTATCAGGATATAATATCACCATAGACTTCTCTTGTATCACACCCGATAGCCAAACCACATCAGAATTGGGCTGGTAGGTATATACCGCATCTCCATTGGTAGACAATACAGGATTGCCTGGGAAGATAGCGATCGAGTTCGGTTTCATCTCTTTTACAAAACGCTTACGATTTTGTGTGTACAGTTTTGAAGGAATTGGTAAATATTTCATCTGATTCGTCTTTTATGGTGGGTGAAGTTAAGGACTATTCAACAAACATCATTATTGTAGTTGTTAAGTATCCTATACAAAATATCATTGACAAAAAACAGGGTGTTTTCACGGTACCTGTCAAAAAAGATGCACTTAACTTTGGTTAACTATGACTCTTTACCATGTATTTTTTTTAAACTTTTTAAAACATACATTCTATGCCAACGATCGGTGGAGAGATCACAGTTAATGATGCAAACACTTACATCAACGCATTCATTGCAAATTACGTTGCTACAGGGGACTTTCCGGTTAAGTCTTTTATCTTCGATGCAGAATTGTTGAGAACCTATTTGGACAATAATCCTGATATTGAGAACATGAAATTTATGCTGGGCGAAAAAGAATTTGATGTAGATGGTACACCTACCAATCTGCCTACATTAATCATCACCGGCTACGACTCTAATGGTGATTATATCAAGTCTTCTCCGGGTAAGGTGTTAGATAAGTCTCAACCTTGTCCTCCTAAATGCCCAACTGTAGGTAATGCTGCAAGTGATAATATTAGTTAAAAAATAGAAATGGAAGTAGCTTATAATATAATACTACTAGCTGCTACTATAATTAGCCTTATTCAGTACAAAAAGCTGGATAAGGCTTCTCAATATATAGCCATTTTTCTTGCAATTACTTTATGTTCTGAGTTAATTGCCTCATGGGCAGCTCACCAATTCAGACAAAATAACCCTGTATATAACATTGCTAATCTCATAGACTATACTTTAATATGTCTTTACTTTAACAATGCAATTACTAGTTTTAAGAAAAAGAAAATAGGCTTAGCCTTCATTACTGCAGGTGCTGCTCTGTATATATTTAATCTCATTTTCTTACAA
>CAZPDA010000351.1:0-2179 GCA_964585115.1 uncultured Flavipsychrobacter sp. | reverse complement strand
CTATTAGGCTTATTGCCCGAATACGCGAAGGTGAATGGGGAGGTCAAAATTGATGGTAAAGTTTATCAGCATAAAGATTGGGCAAGCATCAGAGGCAATGTAGTCAGCATGATATTTCAGGAGCCGATGAGTTCACTAAACCCTGTAATGACAATCGGTAAGCAGCTGGAGGAGGCAATACGAATTCACCAAAAAATAAGTAAAGATGCTGCTAGGTTGTTGGCAATAGATTGGCTAGGCAAAGTGAAGTTGCCGGCTCCGAAGGAGATATACGGTCGTTATCCGCACCAATTATCAGGAGGACAAAAACAGAGGGTAATGATAGCTATGGCTATGTGTAATCACCCTGACGTGCTTATAGCGGATGAGCCAACAACAGCATTGGATGTAACGGTGGAAAAAGAGATCGTAGACTTAATATCCTCATTGCAACAGGAAGAAAATATGTCCGTTATCTTTATTACGCACGACCTGGCACTCGCATCTTCTATAGCAGATGATGTGCTTGTGATGTATAGAGGTAAGCAAATGGAATACGGTGCTGCGCAAAAAGTGTTAAATAGTCCCGAACATCCATATACCAAAGCACTGCTTGCCTGCAGACCTAATGCCGATCATAAAAACAATAAGCTATTAACGGTAAGTGATTTTTGGAAAGAAGGAGTAGAGGTGCAACCTAATCATGATAGTATCACATACCCAACTATTGCCAGTGAAGAAAATATACTTGAGGTTAATGATCTGAATATATGGTTTCCCGATAAGACGAGTTGGTTAGGTAAAACAGAAACATACTTTAAAGCGGTTAATGGTGTGTCCTTTGATTTGAAAAAGGGTGAGGTGCTAGGGTTGGTAGGAGAGAGTGGATGTGGTAAAAGTACTATCAGCAAAAGCCTAATGGGTTTACTACCTGTAAAAGAAGGACAGATAATTTATGAAGGTCGAGACTTGGCTAAAATAAGTGAAAAGGAGTGGGGGAGTGTTAGAACCGATATCCAAATGATCTTTCAAGATCCGTATAGTTCTCTAAACCCAAGAATGACGGTAGGCGATTTGTTAAAAGAAACCTTACATAGGCATCATATAGTTCCACCTAAAGAAATAGATGCAGAAGTAGAAAGGTTATTAGGGATAGTACACTTACCTGCAGATAGTATTAAAAGATATCCGCACCAGTTTTCAGGTGGTCAACGGCAGCGTATTGGTATCGCAAGGGCATTATCAGTACGTCCCAAATTACTGATATGTGATGAGAGTGTTTCTGCTCTGGATGTGAGTGTGCAAGCACAAATATTGAATTTGCTAAAAGAGCTACAGATAGAGCAAAACTTATCTTACTTATTTATCTCTCACGACTTGAATGTAGTCCACTACATCAGCGATACAGTATTGGTAATGGAAAAAGGTGTACTGGTAGAAAAAGGGAAAGCTGAACAAGTATTGAAATCGCCAAAGCACCCGTATACTCAAAAGCTGGTAGCGGCTGTTCCTCAATAATTTCTCGTAGGTATTAAATCACAATCTACTTCTGTATACTCAATATTATAAGGAGCCTCTTTAGGAAGATACTCTTCTCCCTTGTCGTTATAATCACTTTGTTGTTGTAACAGTTTACCATCTTCTATACGAAAAGAAATAGGTACGGTAAAGTCCATGCCTTCTTGTGTACAATGCCAATCTGCAGTGACGATATTATTATCTATTGAACCTTCTATTGTTCCTGAACGTGCATCTTTCTCCCAAAGCAAGTATTTCATATTTCCGGTTACAGCTTTACCTTTTATATAAAGTTGGATAGCAAAAGAGTCTTGATGGTTAGAGCCTGCTGTACGTAAGTAACATGCGGCACTTTCTGCTATCTCATTTTCAGTATCAATATTTGATTCCTTAGTTTCTGCTTCGTTTTGGCATGATGTGAATAATACAACCAGTGCCAATGAATAGAACAATAAATATCTCATAGCTATAGATACTTTCCGGTATAGCTTTTCTTTTCTTTCTTAAGATCTTCAGGTATACCGCTAAATAATAAATGTCCACCTTCAGCGCCTCCCTCAGGCCCCAAGTCTATTACCCAATCTGCACTTTTGATGACATCTGTATTATGTTCTATAACAATAATGCTATGTCCTTGTTCTATCAATGCATCAAAAGATGCCAGCAGTTTCTTAATATCATG
>CAZPDA010000350.1:0-2184 GCA_964585115.1 uncultured Flavipsychrobacter sp. | reverse complement strand
ACCTGTTGCCAGGTTTATCGCTACTTTACCCATATTCCTTTCTTGTTATATATTGGCTGCAAAGGTACTTAAGATAGAACTAGTGTAGAAGTATTGATTATCTATTTGCCTATTTAGGATGTTAAAATCCTTGTAACATTACTATAGATACTACTATTAATCTTTCGAACTGCTTATTTTGTACAAAATGTTATTTCTATTATGCGTCATCACCTTACATTATTGGTGATTCTGTTATCCATGTTATTTGCCTCATGCGATTGGGGTAATAGTGAGGCTGCTGAACGTTTAGACAGACAAATTGCCAATATAAATGATAGTATGTCCTATTACGGTAAGACATGGGGAGATGAGCTGAAAATAGCGGTTAATAGTCTTGATTTTAGCAACTTACAGCCGGTTAGGCTCAAAATGCAGCAATTTATCGAGAAGAAAACGGCCGAAGTAGATAAAATAGAGCCTGTAGGTAAATCCGGTAAACTATTAAAAGCAGAGATGGATTTCCTGAAGTTTGAGCACGCTGTGGTTAAAGAGAAGTTCGCTGCTTTTGAAAAGTATGACGACTCTGTTTATGAAAGCTATAGCGAGACCGAACTGACACAACAGCTGGGTGCTACGTACTCCGATTTATTAAAAGCATTGGAACAGGAATATCATCATATGGAGAAGATCCAAAGCTTGAGAGAAGAGTATGCAGTGGAAAGTGGCTTCCCTAAGCCGATAGATGAGTTGGATATGTCAAATTGATATATGTATAAACATGGCTGCTATATAACTATAAAAGCTTCGTTTTTTACCCACAATTCTTGCACAATAGCCCAATTTGCTATGGCTTTGATTGGCTGAAATGTCTATTTTTGTTTTCCTCTTAAAATAGATGTGCTTTGCGACTGAAATCGTTGGATATAAAAGGGTTTAAGTCTTTTGCAGACAAAACCCACATAGAGCTGGATCATGCCATAACCGGTGTTGTAGGACCAAATGGTTGTGGTAAATCAAATATTGTGGATGCTATCCGTTGGGTGATCGGTGAGCATAAGATCAGGTCGCTTAGGTCTGATAGCTTAGATGATTTGATCTTTAACGGTTCTCGTAGCCGTTCTGGATCGGGTATGGCAGAAGTTTCCCTAACATTTGAGAATACAAGAAACCTACTACCTACAGAGTTTACTACTGTTACTATTACGCGTAAGTTCTATAAGAATGGTGAAAGTGAGTATCGTTTAAATGATGTAACCTGTCGTTTGAAAGATATTCATAATCTCTTTTTAGATACCGGTGTGAGTAATGATTCCTATGCGATCATTGAGCTAGGCATGGTGGATGACATCATCAAGGATAAGGACAACTCTCGCCGCAGGATGCTGGAACAAGCCGCAGGTATATCCATCTATAAAACACGTAAAAAAGAAGCGAAGCAAAAACTGGATCTTACAGAGCAAGATCTGGCACGTATTGAGGATCTGTTATTTGAGATAGGTAATAACCTGAGAACTTTAGAAAGTCAGGCTAAAAAGGCAGAGCGCTTTTTCCAGATAAAAACGGAGTATAAGGAAGTAAGTATAGAGTTGGCCAAAGCTTCTTTGGAAGACTTCAACGACCAATATAAAAACCTGAATGATCAGCATGCTGCAGAAACCGACAGACGTACACAGTTGGAAGCTGTAGTAGCGAAAGAAGAAGCAGATGTAGAGCAGGATAAAGTAAAACAAGTTGAGCGTGAGCAAGAGTTGAGCGGCTTACAAAAGCAGTTCAATGAGTTGATCAATCGCATACGCCAGCTGGAAAGCGATAAAAAATTAGCAGCTCAGCGTATCGATCACCTAAAGGATAGAGAAAAGAATATCAATGAGTTTCTATCAGGTGCTGATGCACAGCTGAAGAGTTTGCAAGAGTCGATAGCATTTGCAGATAAGCAAATAAAAGAGGAGAGTGAAGTGCTGGATAGCTTGCGTGATGAGTTAGAATCTTTCCGTAAGAAAGCCGATGAAAAGCGTGCCGCTTTTGATGAGAAAAAACAATCGCTGGAGATACTTAGAAGCTCTTATGCACAAAAGCAAAGAGAGCAGTTTGACGCAGAGAAAAAAGTAGCCGTTGCGGATACCTCTGTTTTGAATATTCAACGTAGCATACAACAGGTACAGCAAGAGAAAGAACAGCGTAATAGCTTGATCAACCAAGTAC
>CAZPDA010000349.1:0-2222 GCA_964585115.1 uncultured Flavipsychrobacter sp. | reverse complement strand
GATCAAGCATGCGTAAAGTACCCGATGCTGCATTACGTGGGTTAGCCAATGGTGCCAATCCTTCGGCTGCACGCTGTTCGTTAAACTTGGCAAACACATCTTTATGTATCACTCCCTCACCTCTTATCTCTATCTGACTAATACCTTCTGCCAAAAGTTTTGCAGACAAAGGCAAGGAACGTATTAGTTTTGCATTCGTCGTTATTTCTTCGCCCATCACCCCATCGCCACGTGTAGCACCGCGCACTAGCTGCCCATCTTCATATATCAGCGATATGCTTGCGCCGTCATATTTAGGTTCTACACAATACTCAATAGCTTCTGTACCTGCATAATCTTTACATCGTTTATCCCAGTCGTTCAGGTCATCTGCATTGTAAGTATTATCCAGGCTTAGCATTGGTACCAGATGGCTTACGGTTGGGAACTTTTCACTCAAGCCTGCGGCAACACGTTGTGTGGGTGAGTCTGCTGTTACTTGCTCGGGGTATTTATCTTCTAATGCCTTTAGCTTTTTGTATAGGGTATCGTACTCCACATCTGCCAGTACGGGCTCATCCTGTACATAATATTTCCAATCGCTATAATTTATCACATCTCTTAGCGTTTGGATATCTTCAAGGTCGGCACCTATTGACCCGTTCAATAAAGTCTTGGCTTGCTCAAACAAGCGTTGCTCGTCTTGCTTTGTGTACATGATAGCGAAGATAATGCTATCATCAATAATTTAATCCAATAAAGATGCCCAATCACCGGCTCCTTCTCTAATCAATTCAGGTTCTCCATTCAGGAGGCTAATGACTGTAGATGGTTCAAAACCTCCATACCCGCCATCTATAACAATGTCTACTAATTTTTCAAACTGATCATGGATCACTTCAGGGTCGGTATAGTATTCTACATCCTCTTCCATAGGTAGAGATGTACTCATTATAGGATGCCCCAACGCTGTCACTATCTCATGGCATATTTTGTGGTTAGGAATACGAATACCTACTGTATCTTTTTTTGTTTTTAACGCTTTGGGTACTTGTTTGCTTGCTTCCAATATAAAAGTATAAGGACCCGGCAAGGCATTCTTCAATAGTCTAAAAATAGGCGTGTCTATACTTTTAGCATAATCTGTAATATGACTCAGATCGGCACATACGAAGGAGAACTGTGCTTTTTTAGGATCTATATTTTTTATACGAGAAATACGTTCTATAGCCTTTGCATTATAGATATCGCAACCTAGACCATAAATAGTATCTGTAGGGTAAATAATGACCCCGCCGTCACGAAGACATTCTACCACGGTATCAATATTACGTTGCTGCGGATTATCAGGATGTATGTGCAAAAGCATACCTAAAGTTACAACTTATGCACTCAGGTAGTAGCTATTTATCTCCTACAATCTTCATAAAGCTGGAGAACTCACTCAAGAGTATATTCAATCTTAGTTTAGAAAACACCACTCCGTCTCTTAACCGGACAGGTAGTGCCAGTACTTTCAAACCTTTCCTTTCTGCAGTATAGAGTGCCTCCAAGTCAAAAAGATAACGATCTACCGTAGTGTCTTCCCATATGTATTTAGCTGATCGGGTAAAACCTTTTAAACCGCATTGTGTATCTGTGATACTCATTTTCAGCATTTCCCCGGACATACGTTTTAGTATCTTCGATATCCATTTTCTGGCAAGTGGCACACCTTTGTAATACTCAGCATCTTTTATGCCCGCTACAATATCATAGTCTGATGTTTTCAACTTATTGTATACTTCCAATAAGCTATCAAATGTGTATGGGAAATCTATATCGGTATAAATAATACAATCACTCCCCGTAGCTTCAATACCTTTTCTTACCGCGTAGCCTTTTCCTCTGTTTTGTTGGTAGTATATATAGCGTAGCTCCGGCACTAAAGACTCTAACTTGGCAACATCTTTCTCAAGATCTTTTTTTGATCCGTCATTTACAACAATCAGCTCAAAATCTTGTTCATGCACACGCAGCTGATTGATACGGTCGGTGATAATATCCACCCACCCGTCCATAGGTTCATAACAAGGTAAAACTATACTCAGCTTATGGGGCATGTACTAATACTTATCTTTTAGGGTACCATTCATAATACTTCACATCTCCTAAACTATCGATAGGGGTAAGTCCTTTTCGCTCAACAAACTTATTGATTTCCTCATTACATTCTTGAACAGGTTTTGGATAACGCTTAATAT
>CAZPDA010000348.1:0-2223 GCA_964585115.1 uncultured Flavipsychrobacter sp. | reverse complement strand
ATAGTATATTGACAAAAGGCGTAGGGTTGATACTGATATGTGCACTAGCAGAAGCGGTACATCCATTTTGTGATGCTGTTACTGTGTAAGTTCCAGAATCTGCAAGCTGAAGGTTAGTGCGTGTCGCAGTTTTTCCTGATGCAAAAAAACTGTTAGCACCTGTCCAGCTATAGTTCGTGGCGGTATTGCCGGCGGCATTCAGGTTTAGCGTTTCACTCACACATATAGGACTGTTATAGGTCATCGTTGGGATTATAGGTGTCTGGTTCACTATAGCATAGACACTATCTGTGTAAGAACAGCTGCCAATAGTAGCAGTCATTACATACCATCCTGTATGGTTTACGTTACTATTAGTAATAAACGTGTTTTGTGTATTGACACTAAAGCTATTTGGTCCTGCCCAATTGTAAGATACAGTGCCTGAAGATGTATCGGTGTTGAGTTTTAGCGTATCACCACTACAAGGCATATTGTAGGATATGTTTACACTATCAGGTGCATTATTAACAGATACAGTAACTGTGTCATAGCTACTGCACCCATCCTTTGTGACAGCAATTATATAGTTACCACTACCTGTAAGAGGAATGCTATTAATTGTAGTGTCGTTAGCATTACTGGTAAATCCGTTTGGCCCTGCCCAGCTATAAGTTACACCTGTTGTAGTAGAATTGGAACTTAGATGTAACGAGTCATATTCACAAACAGGTGTATTGGCTAACGATGTAGGTTTATTTGGGGATGGAGAAACTACTACATAGAGGGTGTCATTTTGAGTGCAGCCGTAGAGCTTACTTGTTACATAATAGTTCCCTGATGATTGTTGTGTAATATTTGGTATAGTTGGTGCCTTAAGAGTCGATAAAAAGCTATTAGGTCCTTGCCATGAATAGGTAATATCCGTGTGCGTAGCAGTGTTAGCAAACATAAGTGTATAGCCAACACATGTTGGACTGTTGCTGCCAAGTAATATATTGGCACTGTCAATATTACCAATGCTAAAAGTAGTGGAGGTGTCAATAATAGTATCAACAGGTGCTGTTGTTGTAAGTCTAATTTTATACCCAGTACCGATAGGTACGTTAGCAGGAATTACAGCTGTAATAGTGTCTGAACCACTGCTGCTTTTACCTCCTATATTTATGGCATTAGTGAAACTGCCCATGGCGTCTGATAGCTGGGCAGTAACATAATTTGATGAGCCCAGTAGAAATTGAGATGTGTAAAAAATTGAGAATGTATCGTTAGCACATAGAATGGTGTCACTATATCCGCTTATGTTGATTAAGTTGCCTATAGGTTTTACAACCACAGAGTCAATGTAATAGTAAGCATAGTCAATCCCGCTAGCTACAGTATCGATATCGACTTGACTATTTGCAAAAAAACCTCCAATGGCTATATGGTCATAGGCAGAATCTGCATTGAAAACTGCTGATAGACGTGTCCAGTTTGCGCTGTCCGATATGGTTCCAATATTTTGAAAAGATATTTGAGGTGAAATAGTAGATATAGTTTGATAGGTGGGTAAGCTAGTTGTGTCGTAGAAAAAAACAGCAATATTATCTGATGCGTATTTAGAATTATTAGACTTATTGACCGAAAGAGATACCTCATAATTAATACCTGGAATGAGTGTTATAATACTACTTGTAACTGCTTCTTTCCAGCCCGTGTTTTGTATTGCAATAACACCTATGTAGGCTTGTCCGCTAGCTGCTTGTTGATATCCTTGCAAATTATTGGGTACCCCCATTATGCTGCTGCATGAGTGGTAATAATCAGGAGATGTATTTGTCATAAAAGATGTCCAGCCATTACACATAGTAAGATGACCGTATCCTCCGGGACAATTATTATTGTCTTCAAAACTACCATTGGGCACATGGTTTATTTGTGCAGTAGTGAATAATGGTAACACTAAAGCGAATAGCAGAATATAGGTTATCCGTATCATATGGTTGATGCTCAGTTTATGTGAAAATACTAAATATGTAACTTACTCTACTCTGAATTTAATATTAGCTCTTTGCCCGTTGATGTCTAACCTTAATAAGTATAGCCCGCTAGCTACATCATTCAGGTTGATGCGCTCATTAATGGTCTGGTCAGTGATATTGGTTTCTGATCTGTGAACGATCTGCCCTAGCGTGTTGATGATGGTTATATCAGCAGTTCCATTCTTCGCAATATTACCTTTCAGCACAAATTGCCCATTGT
>CAZPDA010000347.1:0-2225 GCA_964585115.1 uncultured Flavipsychrobacter sp. | reverse complement strand
AGACTATACTGTTAAGAATATGGGCGTAAGCCAAGTGGTGATCTATAATCATAATAAGAACATAGATGTAAGTAGTTATGCACTACTAAATGAGGTGAACATATTGTCAAAAGAGAAGATGACCTTAGGTGTAAGGTTTGGAGTAGGACAAGATGTATACAACTCTGCTCCGGTAGATGTAGCTCCTGGAGGGGCAGCTGGTTATTCATTCAAATACAAGATCAAAAAGAATGTGACATTCTCTTCTGTGTTGAATTATTACAATATGTATTTCCCGGGTATCAAAAAAGGTAGCTCTAATCAAGTACACGATGTTACTTGGAAATATAAAAATGGTTCTGCAAGCTTATTTTATTCGTCAAACAATGCATCTAGATACTATTTCAGAGATAGCTTATTCAACTCAGATGTACTTACCTATAATATTTCTAGACTAGGTCTTAGGCTGAATAAAACAACAGATAGGTCATTGTCATCAATAGGTGGTGGTTTATTAACGCAAAATGGTAGCTCTGCTCTAAATGGCGGTTTAAAGAACTCTTTCTTCTTTGATGTGATGACCAAGCACGATATAGGTAGAGATTGGCATGTTTCTTTTAATACACAAACGGCTTTCGGTAAAGATCCGGTAGATAAAAAAGGTGTTTTTGCCATTACAAGTGCATTGGATGTCAACTCTCGTTACTTTGGGCTTACAGGAGTTCTAACAAGAATGCCTATTACTAGCTATGATGCTGGAAGACAGTCTGTTAGTAGCTACACTGAGACTGTGAATGGAGGTCCATATGTTAACTTCTATATGCTGCGTAACAGATTATTTGGCTCGCTCAGGTACAATTTTTCTAAGAGTTTGCAGGATGATTTTGTAACGCAAGGTGTAGGCGGTAGCTTATCTTATGTTACGCTTAAAAGTGGGTTGAATATAACCGTAAGTTCTTTCTATCCGTTTGGTAGCCAAACAAATGATCCGGGCTTGCCAATAGCTAATAGAAGAACTACTCAGCTTTCTCTTAGCAAGCAATTCAATATACCTATAATAGTAAAAAGGAAGTATTATGATCTTAAAGCTATTATGTATGAGGATAAGAATGGTAATCATAAAATGGATCCAGGAGAAAAAAGACTTGAGAACATCAGACTTTTAATAAACAATGATCCGTTCATTAGTAATAGCAAAGGTGAAGTACTATATAAAAACATCAACAACGGTACCTATCAAGTAAAAATACATGATGCTCAAGACAACACGGTTCCGCTTGATGGTTTTGACCAAACAGTTACAGTATATAAGAATACTAAGATCGAAATACCTTTCAAGAAAGGCAGAATTATAACAGGAAAAGTGAATATTGAACTTGCTGAGCATAGTTCTTCAGGCACGTCTCCAGACCTAATAAAAATAACAGCTATGGGTGCTGATGGTGTTAAGTATACAACCCTGACTGACAAGAATGGAGACTTTAGTTTAGCAGTACCAGCTGGGAAATATAAAGTGTCTGTTGATGAGTCTATGTTTGCCGGAAGTAACTTTAAAGCAGTGCGACCATCATTTATGATAGATCTTGATGATAAAGATGAGGCTGAAGTAGCATTTGTAATCAAGGAGAAGGTGCGAAAAATAAGGTATTTGAAAAAGTAAGGGTAAAGTAATAGTTATTTAATTACAAACTACTACTTTTTATCAGAGATATATACTATATTTATGCTTGCATATAGGTGATATTGAGATGTTAATCTTATAGTAAGCATATTCTAAACTATTAACACTATGATATCATCAGTTACGGAAATCTTCAATAGACAAATATATGGCAGGAAATTCCTGGCAGTATTTGAGCGTATTGCGCATACTATTACCAGAGAGTATATTGAAGATATTCATATCCATATAGACAAGTTTGGTTGTCCTCCATCTTTTGAAGAACGTATGAGCAAGGTTAAAGCATTAACAAATGAGTTGACTATGCGTGCTAAATGGATACGTGATGAATATAAAGAAGGTAAAGGCTATAGGTCTGTGAAACTTACAACAGGATGTAAGCGAATAGTAAAGAAATCTGTTAATGATTATCTCACTCAAATAAAATATGTAGACTCGATCAGTAAATCGAAAGCTGAAAGAGCTAATGTGTTTGCGGAGTATCAATTGGCAATACAATGATTTTTGTATAAAGTATCTTGCTAAGAGTAGACACAAAAAAAGAGCCGTAAATACGGCTCCAATA
>CAZPDA010000346.1:0-2241 GCA_964585115.1 uncultured Flavipsychrobacter sp. | reverse complement strand
GGGTAGTAGTAGGCCTCAGGAGTTTGTGGAGATGCAAACCCTGACATAGCACCAACAGGTATGCCCACCTTACCCGAACGGAAAAAACGCTCGTAGTAAAGTACATATGCGTTCACCATCATAGATAGACTACTGTTTACATCAGTGCCCGTGCTATTCATGAAAGTACCACTGTAGTTAGCCCACTCACTATTAATGTTGCCAACTTTTTCTGCTATTTTATTTACTACATCAAGTAGAAACTGTTTTCTATTGCTAGCATTTGCATCTGTTGAGAATAGGTCTACAATGTCTTGGTCTGTAGATGCAGCACCATTCAACAGGTAGTCTATAGCAGGGAAACCTTGTGCATCCTTATTGCCAAAAGCTTCAAGGTCGTATGTGCCTGTACTAATGTGGTCGTTTATCTTAGTGGTAGATACAGGATATACGTTTACAAAGTTTCTTAGTGTAGCTTGCTCGCCCGGGCCAAACTCTAACAGGTCTACCTTTTGCCAAGTAAGGTATGCATCTTTCCATGCATCTCTTGCTGCTGATAGGTTAGCTATGCTTGGCGAAGTGTTAAAGGTCTCAACTGATGCTTTAAGTGTAGAGAGTTGCTGAATCATATCTGCATATGCAGGTATAATATAGTTTGTAGCATAGTTTTCTAGCATTGGTGCTCTGTCTAATCCGCTACTATTTCCTGTGTTGTTATCATCATCTTTCTTACCGCAGCCTATGATAACTGTTGCTCCAAGTGCCAGTAAGAAACCTAATTGTAAAAAACGTTTTTTCATCACTTCCTGTTTTCTCTTTTACACACGTAAAGCGGCTATCCGTAGATGCCGCTTTACTATTAGTTATTTATATATCCTTAGTGGCTAACCACTGTATTTTTATCAATTCCAAAAGCAGTAGCGATCTGGTCACGAACGTTATCAATATCAGCATTGGTCAAAGACCAGAAGCCATTTGCTTTACCGTCAAGTATGTTTAGTAATGCATCAGACTTAGTTCTGTCTATTGTAGCATTGTGCGCAAAACGTAGTGAGTAGATGAAGCCATAACCCTCAGACAGTGAGTGGAATTTACCAGCATCATCAGTAGCTGTTTTAGTTTTGTTCAGGTAGCTGATGGCAACGGTTGCTACAGCTTTCTCAAGAGCTGTACGGATATATGCAATTTGCTCGTCGCGAGTAGCCATGTCTTTGTTTACGATAGCTGCACGACCTTTTAAGAATGCAAGGTAGATAGCCTCAGGGTCTCCACCTGCATCAGCACCCACTTGGCGAACATAACCTCCTAAGAAAGACTCTAGATACTTTGTAGCATCATTAGGGTCTTTCATTGGGTACATAGGATTACTAGTAAGGTAACCATATGCTTCATCCCAATGGTGCTCAAGAGCTGTATAGTTCTTATCTGTTACTACAGTTTCATTATCAGCAGATTGCTTGTCTGTACCTAAGTATACATTACTTATTTGGTCAAGCATCATAGCTCCTATCAAACCTTTCTGTACAAATTGTGCGTACTCAAAACCTTTCTCATCTACAAGACGATTTGTACCTAATATACCTGCCTGACCTTGAGATGCAGTTTGTCCATTCAATTTGCTTATTCTTTCTAACTCTGTAAAGTATCCGTAGAACTTCTGACGCTCAGCATCAGCATCTGTAGCTGAGAAAGAAGCTGCAGTTTTAGAAACAATAACTTTTGTAGTAGCAGCATTAAGGTCAGCATCAGTGAAAGGGTTGTTCTTATTTTCGAACATATCACTCATTTTAGATACGCTGATAGTAGTGCTAGTACCTGACTTTATATAAGTGTCTAATTCCTTCAGCATAGCGATACGTGTAGTCTGACCACTGAAGCTTACTGATGTTTTACCATCGTTACCCTTAAAGGTCTCTAAGTAATTGCTGTTTGCTGATAAAGTAGAATATGGTATTGTAAGGTTGTTGTCCGTAGGAGTTACGTTGTTATTATTATCATCCTTTTTACAAGATGCAAAACCTATAGCCAATAGTAGTGCTGAACTGATTATCTTTTTCATTAGTCTCTGTTAATTCGGCGCAAAATTAAGTTCAGGTCGTAATAAGGGTTTTAATAATCGGGAAAAGTTTTCCCAATTATGTAATTCCCATTTGTGTAAACTATAAGTACGGTTTCTGTTTCTTGTAATTAAAGCTTATAAGTGACTGTAAATCAGCTTTTTTTAAACATTCTTAATACTTGATGTTTATATATAATTAATAG
>CAZPDA010000345.1:0-2243 GCA_964585115.1 uncultured Flavipsychrobacter sp. | reverse complement strand
CTCTGCGGCTGCAAATATATCGTCATTCCCATCTTTCATGATAGGTAATAACACATCTTCAAGCATCCCTTTATCTGTATCCTCTTCTTGGAAAATATATGCACCAAAATTTAAATCATTTATACTGAAAAGTTCACCATTATTAAAATCTGGAACAGTATCAATATTTTCAACTTCAAGTAGTTCTGTTTTAATTTGATTTATTCTACTAGATACACCAAGGTTATCAGCATCAAAAAAGTATAATACTGATATAGAAGAATTAGGAAAGACCTGTATCTCATCTTTATTATTAGTATTAAAAGAGTCAAGAGGTTTGACTAGTTTGTTTCTTATGTCATTTCTGCTATCTCCTCTAAATGTGTATATGAAGATAAGTTCATCATCCTTATTCTCGTGTTTTAAAACATAAGATGGAAGTAATCGGCTATTACGAGCTACTTCTATTTTAACTTCTTCAATTGTAATATTTAGGAGGTCAGTTTTTAAGAAAGAGTTTAAAGGTGAAGGATATTCACTTATCTTAATGCTGTTGTGTTTGTAGTCATTTGCTTTGAGTATCCGATATAAAAACGCAGCATCGTGTTCACCTTCCGTTAAAATGAAAATAGCTTTAGTCATTATCTAATATCAATATTTATAGCATGAATAAGTTGTTCTAGTCTTTCCCCTTCAATGTATTTACATTGGATATCTCCTTTTTCTTCCGTTAGAGCATAGGCAGTTATGTCGGAATTGCGATAGTCATTCTTGATGAAAGCATCTATACATTCTTTACTGTGAGTAGATAAGAATACTTGTACATTAAATTTTTCCGCTAACTGTTGAATGAATTTTGTGAACTTTATTAGAAGAGATTTATGTATAGCACTATCAATTTCGTCAATACATAAAATGCCATTTTTGCTATAAATCATAAGCAGAGCTATCTCAAAAATTCTTTGTAGCCCTTCTCCATACTTAGTAATATCAATAGCTGTATCATGAAGTGTAGAGGATACCATAAATCTATTCTCCTTGTCACTAGTTAGTTCTATATTTTTTATTGTATTGTCTAAGTGTTCTCTTATGAAGTCAACAACTTCTTCAAATGTCTGTTCTTTAACAGAGGTAGCATGTGCTATTTCTAATAATTCTTGATTGTATCGATAAGGGCTAGTAAATGAACCTAGACATAAGACCTGAGTTTTAGTATATCGTAATTCAGGCTCCCTATTAGAGAATAGGTGGATGTAACTGTTATAGTTATTATTAGCAACTGTTGCCTCTGATACAAGAGTTGATAAGTATCCTGTCTTCTCAATATTTTCTTCTGTCTCTGTTTTCTTTATTGAAACTGAGGTATTTGTATTATTAAATAAACCTTCTATTTCAATTTGATTAATAAAGTTTCTGTCTAACCAGCTTGATTGAAAATTTTGGTGGAATTTACCTCTATCTTTTTCAAGATTTAGAAAAGCATTAATATTATTTGTTTGACTTAAAATGAAGAAAGCTTCAAGTAATGAAGTTTTACCCATATTGTTCCCCCCTGCGAAGATGTTTACTTTGGATAGGTGTTTAATATTGATATTGGTAAGCTTTCTATAATTCACTATTGTAGCAGATTGAAAATGTGTTTCATTTTTTTCGAAGTACGAGGTGTGTGAATTATTACTTACTGTAATGACGTCAACATTTCTAGGTATGAGACGGTCTAACCTTAGTTTCAGTTTTTCTATTTGTTGGTAGTCTTCATGAGTTAGATAGTCACTAAAGTTAAATGCAGCTTGAGTTTCTGTCTTTATATTATTTAAAGCATTTTTTAGTCTGTTTTCTCCAATGATATTACTATAAGAATAACCTTCAGCAATGCTTCTGCTGTCCTCCATTCTTTGAACTGCACTCGAGTCGTCTATAAACTCTGCTAACTCTTTTATTTGTCGGTATTGTGTTATTATTGGCTCAATTATATTTGTTCTTTCATTTCCATCCTCGTCAGTTTCTATTTCTTCAGTATCAGACACCCAACTAAATAAACGTTCAGTATTCTCTTTGTTATTAGCGTAGTATTCTTCATCGTCCCATTCAATCCACGACTTCATTTTTGGGGAACCTACAATAGTTTCAAATATGGTAAACATATTTGATTGAAATTGGTCACCGTAATCACTATCCTTATATTGTTTAATTAGATATAATGTCCTTAAACTTCTTCTTAATTTATATTTAGAAATAGCTAGTGCATCACAAACTTCATCTTC
>CAZPDA010000344.1:0-2259 GCA_964585115.1 uncultured Flavipsychrobacter sp. | reverse complement strand
TATCTATACAGGTATCATAAAGCTGCCTTTCGGTCATGGTATCAAATACTTTATTTCTAAACTCAGCATGTATCGAGTCCCAGTTTACATTGGTCTGTACAAATAAAGGATAGCTTTCATCAATGGTCTTCCATATCTCTTCAAACACTTCTACTCTACCTGTACTCTGTGATTTTGGCATCAATAGCTTTTCGCAAGAAGTAAGTAATACCGCAACAAGAGCTATGTATATTATTTTCTTCATTTGTATACTTCTGTTCTATTAATGATTGAAAAGGAATGCTAAAACAACATTATGTTCTGCAAAAAATGCTCTATTGAAGGTTTGAACTCTTGAGTAATTCCATTGATAACCAAACCTAATTGCATTACCGTTATCCAGTGGGTAGGTTGCAAACACCCTACTTGAGATTTTATAATATCTATTAAATGTGCCGATCTTACTATTAGAAAACATATCTCCTATCAGGCTGTTTTCAGGATCAAGAAACTCTACTCTGTTGTTATATACAGGTCTTGAAAAATTGGCCAAAAGCGGGAAGCTGATATCCCACATTACAAAACCTTTCTTTTTATTAAAATAGGTTTCTCTGCTTACCCTGGCACAGATGCCTAAGCTAAGTGCGTACTCGTAAAGCTTTGCACTATTTTCCAGCTGAGGAGCATCCTTCATCATGAAATTTGCTGAGATAATTCCACCTGCGTGGAAATAGTACTTCAAATTATTAAATAGGTTAAAGTTATACAGGTGCCTATAATCTAGTCCTGAATTATACACTTTTACTTTCGAGTCTAGTAGATCGCTACTTTTTCTGGCATGGTTAGAAACAGATCCTTGTAGTATTAACTCTGTATAGATATAGTTATCTTGTTTTATGTGTCCTAGGCTAAAAACGGGCCCAAAGCCCTCATATCTTGCAGGAGATATCGACTCATCATAAAATGATTGATAAGCACCTGCAGTACCTATTAGTATATGCCTAACATATTCGTTATCGGTAAGTATACCGGGAAATTCCTCATCATTTATCTGCGCGAAGCACAATGGTGTTATCAGTAAAAAGACAAGCGTAACTAATGTCTTTTTTAATGTGAACATATTCAGATTTTAATTTACCAAAGTAGACAAAAGTTTCAAATATAGATAGCATTATCAGCTAAAGCTGTATTGAATAGCATTTCTCAAATTTATCTTATTATTGCTAAATCAGAAGAATCATTAATCTCAGCTCGGAATTAAGTTAGCATGATCCTACCTATTGTGTCATATGGTAATAAAATACTTCGTAGTAAGACTACACGTGTAACTAATATCTCGGAGTACACATCACTAATTGAAGATATGTGGGAGACCATGTATGCAGCAAAAGGTATAGGTCTTGCCGCACCTCAGGTTAGTAAGAATCTTAACCTCTTCATTATTGATAGTAAAACGCTATATGAAAGCTTAACGACAGAAGGTCGCAGACGCTATTGGGGTGATGAAGGGATACAAGAAACCTTTTTAAATGCTGAGATATTGGAATATGCTACAGAAACTTGGCTGGATAAAGAAGCCTGCTTGAGTTTTCCATCCATTGTAGTAGATGTAGAGCGTCCTGTATCTATTCGTATAAAGTATCAGGACAAGCATGGTCATTTACATATTAAAACATTTGGTGGAATGACGGCGCGGATGATACAGCATGAATATGATCACATAAACGGAATATTACATATTGATCATCTAAAGAAAAGTTATAAACCTATGTTTTACAACATGAAGCTGGAACGAATAAAGAAAGGAAAAGTGAGAACCAAGTATCAAATGAGATTTGCTAAATAAAGAAAAGCCCCGCTACTGCGAGGCTTTTTCATTTTAACAAAAACAATATTGTTATAGACGGACAACCCAATTATGGCTATCTTCTTTTCTACCATAACGGATGTCATTCAACTCTTCGCGTAGCCATGGTGCTACCTTCCAAGTATCAATGCTTGGTAGGTCCATTTTTACATCATCATGAGTAAGAGATGCGATTGGAGCAATTGATGCTGCAGTACCGGTACCAAAAGCCTCCATAAGCTGACCTGCTTTATATGCATCAGCTATCTCATCGATACTAAGCTGACGTTCTTCAACATCATATCCATTATCTTTCAATAAGGTAATGACACTATCTCTGGTAATACCCTCCAGAATGGTGTCACTAAGCTCAGGAGTGATGATCTTATCACCCAGCTTGAAGAATACATTCATCGTACCGATCTCCTGAACAT
>CAZPDA010000343.1:555-2264 GCA_964585115.1 uncultured Flavipsychrobacter sp. | reverse complement strand
ATATGATATTGATAGTCAATGTGTCACAGTATTACTGAAGAATTTATTTTTTATGAAAAATTAATTTTTCTTCTAATTGACACTATGTGTTAATAGAGGTTGATATGGCCATTAACTTTTAGTTCCAGATATTTTTTAGTCTAATAATTTCCCCCTTCTACTCCCCCCAACCTATTCTTTTGAAATGCCGTTTACTATATCGTGTTCTGCAGATCACCAATCTTCCCGTATACCTATCCGTTATATCCTCCGAGGAAATATTAGATCACTTAAACCAAATGATTTTTATGAAAAAATTACTACTACCGGTATGCCTGTGCATGAGCTTTATGTCTGTCATGGCACAAAACAGCTTACTACAAAATCCCACTACCGGTGCTATTACACCAAATGCTATGACCAACATCCATATGGTATCAGATGGTAAGGATGTGGTATTGGTGGCCGGTGACAAGACCGCTATTTATGCTATTGACATTGCAGATAACGATCCTGCAGATGCTGTTGCAAATACGGTTACCTCTATACCAGATTTTATCGCGATGAAGCTAAACCCGGTGGCCGGACAATCCGTAACGGTAAAGGATATTGAAGTGAACCCAATATCAAAAGCGGTATATGTTTTGGCTACAGGGGGCGCTAATACGTACATCTTTAAAGTAGAGAATAACGGTGCAAATATCACTTTAATTGATCTGAGCAACACTACATATAGTAAGCTTACATGGGGTGGCAACAACTTGTCGGTAAATGATATTGCTTATGGTAATAATACACTGTATGTAACATCAGGAACTTTCTCTCTTGATGGAGAAATAGGATGGATAGCTCCACCGTTTACACACAATGCCAGCATTGCTACCCGTGCTACTACATTGTTCAAAAGCAACTGGGGCGGACAGTATTCAACGACTGCACCATTGGAGTCGCTTACATTTGGTAATGTAGATGGTGTGAACAGGCTGATGGGGGTGACAACATGTGCACCGGGCTTTTCTATAGATGCAAGTACACTGTCAGGTTCCGGACTGTTGAGTGTAACGGAAGATTTTAACGTACACCAAGGCTTTACGCAAAAGGTAGCATTTATGCACCATGATAGTAAAGATTGGTTGTTCGATCTACATGACAATAAACTTTACCGTGTAGGTAAAAAGTATTTAGACGGTAGCCAAGTGGCGGCTAACCAGTATAACAACAGCGCTAAAAAGCTAAGAGACAATTCGGGTAGTATACCTGCAGCTATACCTGCCAGCGAGATGAAGCTGATGAGCAATGCTACTTATCAAACTATTGCCTATTGGGATAACTATCGCTTGCTCACATTAGAGTCATCATTAGCCGGTGGTGCATTGAAGCTGGAGCAAATGTCTACAGAAACACCACCGCCAACTGCTGTAAAAAATATAGCTAATGTTGGCACAGTTGCTCTTTATCCAAACCCTGCTACTAATACCGTAACGGTATCTTTGCCACAAGGCGAGTCTAATGCTACCCTAAATATCCTATCTATAAATGGTAGTGTAATGCTGACTCAAGCATTAAATGCTAATAAGACTACTGTAAATGTTGATCAGCTTTCTTCAGGTATATATACGGTGAACGTGTTACTAAAAGATGGCCAAAGACTAACCAACAAGCTAACGATAAAGTAGAATGAGATTTAAAGTCGCTTTTTTATTGTGCGCAGTTTTTCTAATTCACCTGCA
>CAZPDA010000343.1:0-545 GCA_964585115.1 uncultured Flavipsychrobacter sp. | reverse complement strand
GGATTTGAAAAAAAAGATTACCATTATCTGGACATTGATTAAAATTGTAGGAGTAGAAAAATTAGATCCGGTTATATCTGTATCGCTAACAGCAGAAGATCAGGATAAAGTTGCTGCAGATATTAAAAGCGCAGCACCAAGTGTATTAGCACTATATCTGATGCAAGATGGCCAGCGCGCACAGCTACCTGTGGCCGGGTACTATCGTTTGGAAAGGAATACACTAACCTTCAATCCTTACTATGGTTTAGGATATTCAAGAAGTTACGAGGTCGTGTACCATACAGCCGGTAAGGAATATGTAAAGCAGTTCTCTACCCCGCAACAACCATCCTCCAAACAGATATCAAAAGTTATTACTGCTTACCCATTGACGGACACGGTACCTTATAACACACTCTTTTTTCATATCCGCTTTGGCCAACCGATGATGGATGATAAGCAAGCGTATCAGTATGTAAAGGTTTTTGATGAGGATGGTATAGAGCGCCCACGTGCTTGGCGTCAAAAATCATTTTGGCTGGATGATGGCAAACTATTAGTGC
>CAZPDA010000342.1:0-2294 GCA_964585115.1 uncultured Flavipsychrobacter sp. | reverse complement strand
AACACTAACGCCTGCACCCGGTGGAAATTATACAAACCACCACCGCATCAACACGTACTACGATGGGCAAGGCCGAGTATCTTATACCGAGTATACTCAGTGGAACAGCAGTAGCAACCAATACACAGGAGACCGAATAGACTCATTTGTTTACAACAATAAGCAAGAACAACATATTGTAAGGCAGTTCAACAATGGTACAGGTAAGTATATGAATGCAACCATGTTCATCAACACCTATAATGACCATGGCCAACTTACAAGAGAAGAAAGTAAAACTTGGGATGTATCATCCGGTAGCTGGGAGCTTGACAACGGTAGTATTAACAACAAGTATTACTATACCATACCAAGCAATATAGCAGATGAGCCGAAAGTGATAGATATGAACATCTATCCTAACCCGGCAAACGCCTACCTAACCATAACCAGCCCTGAGCAATATGATGGTGACTACAGAGCTAATATATATGATATGAGTGGCCGTTTGGTAGGTAAGTATCAAGGTACAGGAAAGGTTAGCCAAACCATACCTACATCTCACCTTATAACAGGACAATACATATTGGAGCTACAAACAAAACAAGGTAGCACAGCTAAGCAATTCAGAATTGTAAGATAAACGAATTACCATATAATGACTTGAAGCAGAGCCCCATAAGGGGCTCTTTTCGTACCTTCATACTATACCTATAATGCGCCAAGTATGAAACCCGTTTACACACTGCTCTTTATTCTCTCTTTCCTACACCATAATGCCTCGGCACAAGTACCAAGGCTAGTGGGCTGTGCACGGTATTATGAAGCTACAAGAATTGACTCCGCCGGATTTATCTATACAGCTACTAACGGGAATACATTTAATGCTACAGACTACAATGCCGGACTAATAGCATACGATACACTTTATCAGTATGCGGGCTCCAGCCTACAAATCTCATCCCGAACATATCCGGAGTATAACAGCAATAACAGGTTATCAGCTATCATCAGTCAAGCATATAATGCACAAACCTTGCAATACAAGACAGTGGCACAAACAAAATATCTTTATTCGGGCAATGATCTGCGATACGTTATCTCTTTAAAGGAAGATCCGATCACACGTATTCAGGACACCTCTCAAATGACCTGGTATGATTATGACATCAACGGGAACATTGCCACCGTGCATGTACAGAGCACTGATGCCAATGGCAACTTAATGAACCAATATAGAAACAGCTATACTTACAATAGCAACAATCAACTACTGACCAAGTTAGAAGAAAATCCTATTAATAATACTTTGGATTCAAGTACACGCTATACCTATCACTATAATACTAAAGGAGACCGAGACACAACATGGGTAGAGATATTTGACGCCTACAACACAAGAACATGGCGATTAGCTTATAGAGAAGTTAATCAATATGATAATAATGGTGATCTCGTTCTGGAATTGGTCCAATCGTATGATCTAAATGTCGGAGTATGGAAGGAGTTTTCACGCACTACAATATTTTATGATCAACAAAATCGGAAATTACTGAAAAAGTATGACCGCTATGATGCTACAGATCTGGCATTTAAGCCCTCCGCTCTTGATACATTCATTTATTCTTCCTCACTACTGGAGTCCTGTCTAATATCGTTACAATACAACCGTAATACACACCAATATATCAATCATTTAAAGGATTGTATATATCATAATAGCCACGGTCAGATCACAGATCGTTGGTCACAATCTTGGGACACTTCAACTAAAAGTTGGAACCTTAATAATCATTCGAAGTACTACTATGATTTCCCGCTAAATGTTACAGAAACAAAAGCGAATAGTATTGAATGCCGGCTCTACCCCAATCCTGCAGCCTCATTCATAACAGTTAGCAGCACCACATTAAATAAGGGTAATTACAACATCTCCATCTACGATGTGTTGGGCAGATTGATGGGCAAAGTGCAAGGCATTGGTGCCATTAAAAAGACAATACCCGTAGCACACCTAAGCACCGGACAATACCTAATGAAGCTGCAAACAGAGCAGAGCAATACCACAAAACAGTTTATCATCAACAGATAAAATGAAAACAATGAATAAGAAAGCTTAAGGTGTATGTTTTATTATCTTTAGAGATATGTATTAAGTACCGGACATGAAACATTTTTACTTTCTATTATTAATATTTATCCATTGTAGTGCCCAAACTAATAGACAAAACATGCGTTTAAGCAGTTGGAACAAGGAGTTGTATCAGGAGAACATTAACTCATTTGTGGTAATTGATACCGGATTTGCTATATAT
>CAZPDA010000341.1:0-2308 GCA_964585115.1 uncultured Flavipsychrobacter sp. | reverse complement strand
AAATATAGGCTTTTTCAGATTAACTAATTGCTATAAAAAAGGTTTGGTTTTTAATTGTGCAAAAAGTCTTTGTATGATGAAAAATATGTTTTGTGTGATGAAAAGGTTATTTAAGACCAATGCTACATGTGAGTATTAAAAATGTTTGTATATTTAATCTTTTATCACCAAACATAAAAACTATGAAACTCAAAAACATGAAACGACCTTTTGGGGCTTTATCGTCTGTAGCATTAGCTGTCACTATTTTAACATCATCACCACTTTCTGGGCATGCCCAACTAGCCAATTACATTCAAGACATACATGCTAAGAACTACTCAATTGAGAAGGTTCCGGGTTTTGGTCCGAATTATGTAATAGCAGGGACTTACTTTGACAAGGGCTCTTTTGGAGCGGTACCAAGATCAGCTGTAGGGTCAGGTATTCAGTTTATGTATGTCAACGCCTTAGGGAACTTGAATATAGACCCTCTAACTGGGTTCTCAGTTACTAGAAAATATACTTTCCCTGAATATGCTGACATTAGATGTGTAGATGTGGTAACTTATACTAGTAGCGAAGCTATAATAGTGGCACAAGCCAGAACCGTTATTTCTCAAAACCCTACACATGGTACTAGGGATATTCTACTTGTGCTAACAGTTGATATTAGTTCGGGAAACCTGCTCAGCTCAAGAGAGTTAGCTTATAACACCCCAACTCAAGGTGATTACGGCAACATATATGCTACTCATGCAATATATCATGAGGATAAGAGTAATAATAACTCTTATTTATACATATGTGGATATGACGGATTTGAAACACAGTTGAATAATTATCCAGAATTTATACCAAGTGGAACAAATTGTGCTGATAAACGTATTCTGGTAATGAAGTATGATATAGACAATCATGCAGGGAACCCTAATTCTGAGGTCATAGCTACTAGAACTTGGGATTATCCATGGTCTACCTGTACTCCTGTGCCGGACTATCCTGAGATCTATGACTTTGATATGGCTATGAGGTTGGTACCAATTGATGATGGCAGCGGGGATATTTATGTTACAGGAAGTACCAATTCTGACTTCGTATGGTATTCTAATGGATCTGTATCTGCTGCATACCCTTCATATGGTTCCGGTACATTGTCTCTAAGAATAGATGAGACTGATAATGGAATGGGGAGTGGATTGAATACAGTTGCTATCAGACCATTCATTGAAAGGAAAGATGGAGGTGCCGGAGTGCCTAGTAATTTAGAGGTTTTTGAACAAGGGTATGGGGCTTTTGAAGATAATACTGGTAATGGGTTATATGTATTTAGTAATGAGTACGAACCTAATAATTCCGCAGGCTATGGTGTGAAAACATCTACAGAGACGATTAAGGTGACCTATGTAGAGAAAGCTACATTGGATTTTAATCAACATATAGTTAGTCCTGGAGATTTCTATCCTCCATGCTCATGTACCGTATCGCACTATATCGTTCAAGATTATCATAGAGTGAGTTTTGGCCCTATTGATTATAATTGGGGTACTCAAGTATTAGAAAGTCCTAATGGTACTGATAAGGTTTACTTAGCTGGTTTACAATCAGGATGGGATGCTGCAAACTGCGGCTCACTTAATGGTAATAATCCTCCAACACTTACAACAAATATTAATCCTTTCATGAGTGAGTTAGAGCCTACTTGGACAACAGGTGCAACCGATAATATCGGAATCAATAGTGTGAATTTTTGGAAGACGTATTTTACACAAGACGGTACTAGTTACTTTGATGATCTGGGAGGTGGGTTGTCTAACATAACATGGGCGACGGAGTTTGTTGCAAAGACTCCAAATCTGCTTAATATATCATTTATGGCTCCTAGATGGGATAAGGCTAGAAGTGTTGTAGGTGTAAAATATATTACAACAGATGAGAATGGAGATATGCCTGCAACTACTACACAATGTGCAAATTCTTTCCAAAACTGTACTGTCAATTACTCTGTAACTCAGATATATGATGCGTGGTATTTTGGTAGCCATGTTGAAGATGAACCAGTAGTAGTAGCATCTGATGGGGTATTTAATGATGTGTTTACACCAGCTACACCTGTAGATTGTGATGGTGGAGGTTTGTATAAACCAACAACTATTGAGAATGTTAATCAAAGTGAAATAGCCAATGTGGTGTTCGATGTTTATCCTAACCCGGCTCAGAGCTTTGTTAATGTCAAGCTTAACGGTGTTGTAGGTGAAGGTGTACAGGTAACAGTTGCCTTATATAATTTGATGGGGCAGCAAGTTGCTGAACTATATACCGGAGCTGC
>CAZPDA010000340.1:2069-2313 GCA_964585115.1 uncultured Flavipsychrobacter sp. | reverse complement strand
CCACACCAATTTATTCCATTTACAGCTCAGTACTTATTGATCAGGAGCAGAAAAATAATGCTGCACAAAATGTATTGAGCAAGTTAGACCCCGATAGCAGATCTAATGTCAACCTATTCAACGAGAAAGTGATCCTAGAGTCTCAAGATCTGCTAGGAAAAGTAGTAGATTCTCTAGACCTAAACGTGCGCTATTGGGCGGTCGGTCGCGTAAAAGAAACAGAGATCTACAAAGAATCTCCTAT
>CAZPDA010000340.1:0-2059 GCA_964585115.1 uncultured Flavipsychrobacter sp. | reverse complement strand
CTATCAAGCTAGTATTTGATGAAAAAGGGGTGATCAATAACTCAGGGAAGTTTAAAATTCGCCAAGTAGTAGAAGGTCAATTTGAGATAGAAGAAGGAGATGGAAGCAATGCGGTGGTAGAACGAGTACTTTATGACACATGGGTAACACGTTCTTTTGGCAGGTTTAAGATCATGTATACAAACGGGGACGAGGTAAATATTGGTTACCTATCTTCTACAGATATTATCGTTCAAGCTATACCTATAGAAGGAGAAACGCAGAATGTATACGACAAGTTTACTGTGTATCTGAATGATGGTAGAAATAGCTTATTGAATTTAGAATACACGGATAACATTCCGCAAAGAGGTATTGACTTCATGAATACCTTGATCCACTTTTATCAGAAAAATGAGCTAGAAAGCATTAACCATGCTGCTGAAAAGACCAGAGAGTTCATAAATGAACGTAAAGCCTCAATGATCGAGGAGCTTAAATCTATGGATTCATTAGCTGTAGATATTCAGCTAACAAATGATATTATAGACCCTAAAGCACAAACTACCACACTCATAACCGAAAAGAATGCTTCAGAAGCTGTAGCTGAGCAGCTGCGCCTACAGAAGAAAGCTATATCCTTACTCAAGGCAAACTTGCAAAGCGGTGCAGGTAGTCGACAAGAGGTAATCGCCGGTAATACGGTTACAGACCCTGTGCTAAGCAACCTTATTAACCAATACAATATGTTGGTAGCCGAGCACGAAGAAAAGTCTCGTAACCTTGGTCCTAACCACCCTATACTCTTAGAACTAAAAAGTGAATTAGCTGCACAGCGTAAACGTATAGTAGATGCTGTTTACAAAATTGAAGATGCTATCAATCTTCAGCTAGCTAATGCCAACCAAAATATACAAGAAGCGGATAGTAAAATAAAGACGGCTCCAACCATCGAACGTAACATAAAAGATGTTACCAGAAACTATCCGGTGCTACAAAGCATATATCTATTCTTATACCAAAAGGGTGTTGAAAATGAGATATCTGTATATGCAGCCACTAATAAGTCTAAAGTAGTTGAGTTTCCGTATGCCAGCGGAGCACCAATAAAACCGGTGCCTAAAACCATCTATATGATGACGTTTTTAGTGGGTATACTTATTCCGGGTAGTATTATCGTCATCAGAGAGATGATGAATAATAAAGTGATCAACGAAAACGATATTGAATCACTTACCAATATACCTATTGTTGGTACTATAGGACGTGTAGAGGATGCTGCAGATAGAGAAAATACAATCGTTGTAGGTCCACATATAAGAACAGGTGTTGCCGAACAGTTCAGGCTTATACGTGCCAACTTGGAGTTCATGACGGCGAATACAGAGAACAGGGTATTTATGATCACCTCTAGTAGTAGTGGTGAGGGTAAATCATTCATAGCCATCAACCTAGGTGTTACCATGACCCTTGCTAAAAAGCGAGTGGTAATCATGGAATTTGACTTAAGAAAGCCTAAAATATCTCAATACTTAGGCCTACCTAATACAGGCGGCATTAGCGGTTATCTTGCAGGCATGGGTGGTTTAGAATCTGTGATCAAGGCTTCAGGCATACATGAGAACCTATACATTGCCAACTGTGGGCCGATACCACCAAACCCGGGTGAGTTATTGGTATCCGGCAAAATGAAAGAACTCTTTACTGAGCTAAAAGAAATGTTTGATGTCATCATCATTGATACGGCTCCAATAGGGTTAGTATCTGACGCATTAGTGCTATCAGCATATTCCAACCTGAACTTATTTATTGTAAGACAATCCTACACTATAAAAGATCAGGTTAAGATGTTTGAGGTGTTGCACCAAGACGGTAAGATCCAAAATCCGGCTATCATATTCAATGGAGTTGAGTTCCTTAAGAAGTATGGATACGGATATGGTGGCTCAGGTTATGGCTACGGGTATAGTTATGGTTATGGCTACGGCTATGGCAACGAAGATGAAGGTAGTCGGAAGAAAAGAAAGCCTGCACCGCAGAAGAAAAGCTTTTTGAAGAGATTTTTTACTAAGTAGTATAT
>CAZPDA010000339.1:0-2329 GCA_964585115.1 uncultured Flavipsychrobacter sp. | reverse complement strand
TTTATTACCACACCAATGAGGGATACCCAAGGTACTATTACCTACCGCATCGAAGAAAATGGCTGCTTGAACGGGCTGTACTGTAATAGTCAACATCCTGATAAAATTTACAATGAAATAGCCCGAAAGAAAAGCAGCACTGATGATAACGACCCTCTAATAGGTATTTATATCTCCTCTTGGATAGATATAGACGACTCCGTAAAGATTGGCCAGCTGGAGATCACAAAACGTGAGGACACCTACCATTTGTCTTGGAGCATCAACGACAAAGAGGTATACAACGGTACGGGAAAGCTTACTGCAGAAAATACTCTGGTTGCCGGTTTCAAAAATTCAAAATAACGTCCTGCAAGAACATATTACCCAATTCTGCGTTAATATAGATAACCAAGCAAAATATATATTATGCGTACGACAGGAATTGTTTTATTGATAGTAGGTATTCTTATGATGGTCTTCAATGTGATCAACTTCACTACAGAAGAAAAAGTTGTTGATCTTGGTCCACTGGAGGTAAATAAAGAAAAAGAACACACCATTGGCTGGCCCGTATATGTAGGTGGTATCGTAGGGGTAGCCGGTGTTATAATGATAGTAGCCGGTGCGAAGAAAAAATAGCTTTTTGAGCACCATACAGGTTAAATTGCCGTCGTGTTGCATTGTCAACGTGGCGGCTTTTTATTTATATCCATACTTTTACGGTAACAAATAGCCATATTATGAATCCTCAATTTTGGGATGAAAGATTTAAAAACACGCCCAAACTCTACGGCGATGCTCCCAATGTATTCTTCAAACAAGAGCTGGACAAGTTACCCAAAGGAAAGATATTGCTACCCGGAGACGGAGAAGGCAGAAATGGTATCTATGCCGCCCAAACAGGATGGGACGTTACCGCTTTTGACAGTAGCAAAGTGGCGATACAGAACGCACTGGATCACGCAAAAAATACCGGAGTAGATATAGACTACCAATATGCAGACACCACCACATTTACGGCACAGGAAGAAAGTTATGATGTCATCGCATTGGTCTTCTTTCACCTAACACCAGAATACAGAGTACCCTTTCATCAAAACCTATATAAGTGGTTAAAAACAGGTGGCACCTTAATTATAGAAGCTTTCAACCCGCAGCAACTCAACCATAGTTCCGGTGGTCCCAAAGATCCTGAAATGCTCTATAGCGTTGAGATGCTACAGGACGATTTTTCCAAGTTCACTCAGCTGAACATTCATACCAAAGTAGAATATCTAAAAGAGGGCTTTCACGATGGAGCGGCTGAACTCATTAGATTAATCGGAAAGAAATGATCTAAAAAATCATTTAATTAACCATCATATAATATTGACTATCAATAAGAATCATCCATTTTTCTTACTAATTCCTCTTAGTGGTCTAATGATCATATAGTAAACGACGCACATCATTATAAATACAATGATAGACGCCACCATACCTTCTATTAATGTATGTAACGGATTAGCATAGGATGGATCATTGTCAATGAAGTAAAGAATCACGGTGATCAGTACAGCTATCAGATATAGCGACAATAGCAGAGGAAGCTTTTTCATTTTCTATGGTTTAAAAGCGAGAAATACATGGTACGGAACCTACGGCATAACAGCCGAGGGCAACATGGCATTAAAGTAACGATATTTCTTAAGCGATTAGTATATAGAGATCATTAAAAAACATGGCTATGACACTAAAGATCACTGACGTAACATATTACTAAAAGCATATATCTTTGCGCCACCATTACTATTGGTTATGATGAGTGTAATGCTAGCAGATTGGGTATTAATGACACCGGACCCTGTAGACTTGGTTCCGCTGGTATCCGTAACCGGAACTAATTGCAACTTATCTAATCCTATAACCTCTGCAGTATAACTCCCGTATAGGCTATCTACATCATTGTAGACACGCATACCTATATATTTCAATGAATTATGAATACCATCTGAAGGCTTACCGAAAGTAATATACCAATCAGGCTCTGTTACTGAAGCATCTATGAATGCATCACCAACATAAGTTCCGTAGTATAGGGATCGTATTTCCCTTTCGCACTCATCTCCGGTGTACCCATCCGCACAGTAACAAACACCTTCAATACACGTTCCATCGTGCTGACAATCAACACTTATGCAAGGATTTTGACAACTCGATATAATGAGCATTAGCAGAGTGGCAATTACAGGATAAACAGCTCTCATAAACCTAAATAGCTTTTGGGTGGTTCCAACTAACATTATAAATATACTTATTATTATCAAGCTACTATCAATATTGGCACCAATAGCTTTCTCAACTACAC
>CAZPDA010000338.1:0-2336 GCA_964585115.1 uncultured Flavipsychrobacter sp. | reverse complement strand
GGAGTATACCTAAAACTTTAGTGGTACCACCCAATCCTTGGATAATTATATTAGTGGTATACCTAAAAATGTTCAGGTAAAATTAGATCCTCCGGGAGTAAGAAATGCACCATACTCACGCAAGCTACACTTCATTAGCAGGGATGCACCTGCGGGCACTTACACCATTATGATCAATACCGTAGATCCTATAAGTAAGGACATACTGGAAACATATCCTATTGCGGTTAGGGTAGCACCATTCCCTAAAGATAAGTGTGAGGAGCTCTTTAGCCTACGCTTCACCTACAAAGGCAGAGCTACGATACAAGACACTACCGTACCGTTACAGGTTTCAAATTACGCTGGTGTAAAGATAGCTGCTGATGGCAGGGCATATTTCGATAGATTGGTGCTAAACTATTTTGTAGATCTGACAGGTATTGAAAGAACAGTATCAGCAGAACCCATATACTTTTTTATAGAGTGTAATACGGGTGCATTGGTGATACCTAAACAACTGGTATTAGGAGATGATGGCAGAGCTTACAATATTTGGGGCAAGGCAGGTGTCATAAACTTTGAGCTTGGTACTTTCCATATATCATATACTGCCCAACCAGGTGCAGATAACAACTTTGGTCCGGCTCGTACACTTAAGCTACAGGGTACGCTATAGCCAACCAAAACATAGAATAGCACAGTCTTTATTAGGGTATGAAACACCTATACTACACCTTACTTGGTATGGTGGTGGTGATAGCTGCATGTCGTAGTCCTTATCAACCGCCCAAGCCTGATGCACCTACTGCAGATATGTTGACCATAGATACAACAATCTATACTTTTGATACGTTTTTTATGCAGCTGAATGTGCGAGAAATACCTACCCAAGCAGGTGATGGTCCGTACGAGTATAGCTTTAGTGTAGCGTACCTGCCACCCAATACACGCGGAGGTTTTACAGAGGCACATGGTGTCGGCAGTTTTGATAACACCTTCTATCTGTTACCTTATAACGCACCCGAGGGCAATTACAACACACGTATCGTCACCACCTCGTCAGACAATAATACACCCTCCTCACTCCCCATTAACATTACTATAAAGCACTGTACGGATTCAGCATTTTATTCTATTGTGAATAATCATATAGCCAAAGAGGGTTTCACGGTTAGAGATTTAAATACAGGTAAAATAACCACTACACGTCCTATAACATTTCAGCACCCAACAGTTGATTACAAACAGATCGCCATATATAACCTGAAGCTGGATACAGGAGAAGTATATTCCAGCAATATCAGTGATCTAGGCGATGGTATTCTGGTACATACCACTATCGATCATAGTACTACAGGTATCTTTGTTATAGATAGTATAGTAAGGCATAGTCCGATGAGTACCATTACCTATCTAATAGAAGGACAAGGAAAGCTGAACTATGAAGAAAGTATTATGACCATAGACTATACGGTACAGACTTTTGATTTTATCAATTGGATATACATTGGTACTAAGCGCCATTATCGTATTGAAGGCCCTATAAAGTTTTAGCAGAGGTATTATCTTAGCTGTTTATAAGAATCGCGGTTAATAAAAAATGTTCCTATCTATTATCACACTCCCCATGCCAGGATGGCTACCATGGCTAGCTATATGGGTATGGTGGCTCATCAAAAAGAAACCGTACCGTAGAAGAAGTGTTCGCAAGATGGATCTAATGGGTTTTGAAGTACACAACCGAAGGTGGTAAATACTACTTTCAACGATTATATTCGCATGATGAAATATACCCTGTTAATCCTAGCCATTTTTGCACTGGAATCTACAACTGCACAGAAAGCTTTTAAGTGTTACGACTGTATTCCGGAAGCGGCTAAAACACAAATTTTCTTTGACGGTTTTGATAAAGATGATGATGAGTGGTGGGCTGAGATGCCCTATAAATATAAAGTACCGGATGAGAATAGGAATGTAGAAGATACTTTAGATAAAGTAACCAATGGCTATAATGTTTGGTACTTTCAGGATACCTTACCCGGAGGTATTTTTCGAACTTCGAACGGTAGAGTATTAGATATCGATTACAATAAAAATTTTGAGATTGAGATTGTGTCAAAGGTAGTACCACTAAATGGCCAAAAAATAGCAGAAGGGATTGTATGCTGGGGAACAGCATACAGAGATGCTATGGTAGGTCAATACTTTGATTATACAAATAAGGGAAGAGTGTATTGTTATCCAGGTATTGATAGAGAAGATTTTCGTAAAAGAGATGCAAGACAATTATACACGCCATTTGCAGAGGGGTTCCGTACCTATACTATTAGAAAAGTAAAAGATCAGTACTATAT
>CAZPDA010000337.1:0-2339 GCA_964585115.1 uncultured Flavipsychrobacter sp. | reverse complement strand
ATACTATATTAACAGAGGTGGTAAACTTGTTTTTTTCAAATAGTAAGTATATTTTTATTCACTTAAAGAAAGCACAAACAGATATTCATGAAAAGAGTTTTGAGCATAGCCGCAGTAGCTTTATTCAGCATAGCAGCACTTTCATCGTGTAAAAAAGATTATACCTGCTCTTGTACAATAAAGACCGTACTACTATCAAATAATCAGGAAGTAGACCAAAATGTTCGTAAATACACGATCAGAGATAATGAAGATGCGGCAAAAGATGCTTGTAAATATTATGAATTAGAGGTTGACCATTTGGACAGACCAGCATTGGAGCAACACTATTGTGAGATAGAAGATTAGATCTTACTTGAAAGTATTATATAGCCTCGACTATTTGTCGAGGCTTTTTTGTTATAAAAAGTAAGGTCTCTAATAAAGCAGCGTCATTAAAGGTGACTGTAACTAACTTGATAATCAATATTCAAATATGAAAAAACTATCTACATTAATAACCACACTACTACTTTCCATATCTGTTACTGCACAACTGGCACCGTCAGCTGAAAAAGTTTGTCCAATACTTATTGGCTCTGCCCTACCTTCAATTACACTTAGCAATATTGAAGGCAAGAGTGTTGATATAAAAAACATTGTAGACAAAAAGCCCTCCATTATCATATTCTATCGTGGAGGATGGTGCCCATATTGCAACGCACACCTTAGCGAGCTTGGCAAAATTGAAGCTGACATACTAAATTTAGGCTATCAGATAATAGCTATTAGCCCTGATGCCATTAGTGAGCTTAATAAAACACTGGATAAGAACGAACTACGCTATATGCTACTTTCTGACGAAGGAGGGAAGCTTGCAAAAGCTATGGGCATTGCCTTTAACGCTCCCGAACGCTATACCAAGATGCTTGACAAATATTCTGATGGCACTAATACCGGCTACCTTCCTGTTCCTTCTGTCTTCATTACCGATAAAAAGGGTGATATAGCTTTTGAGTATGTAAACCCAGACTACAAAACACGTCTTAGCAGTGACATGTTATTAGGTATATTGCAGGCTCTAAACAAGCAAAATGGGGAGCAATAAGTTTCAGAATGTTTCTTTTAATGATGTAGAAGAGTTTCTGGAATATCTACCTGAAGACGAACGTAGAATAGTGACCGTACTGCGTAAAGTAATATTGGAATGCATGCCTAACGGCAAGGAGAAACTTACTTACAATACTCCTTTTTATTACCAGCATAGACGCGTATTCTATATATGGCCATCATCAATACCATGGGGAGGTATTAAAGAACGAGGCACAGTAGTATTAGGTTTCTGTAAAGGACAAATGCTTACTGATGAGGTAGGCTACCTGAATAAAGACGGGAGGAAAGAAATAGCTACTAAGAAGTTCCGCTCTACAAAAGAAATTGACATAGAGCTACTTAAGCAATATCTATACGAAGCGTTATTTATTGATGAACAGCATGCGAAAGACAAAGGTTAATTTGTATTTTGCAACTGTAAAAAGAGTGAAGGAATGAGATTAAGAGATCTAACGCCCATACTGTGGACCGAAGATATTAAAGCAACAACAGACTACTATACAGAAGTGCTAGGCTTTAAGCTAGACCATGTGAATGAAGAAACAGGCTCAGCACACGTAAGCAAGCATGAAGTGCAGTTGATGTTCTCGTTACCCAAGACACAGTATATGCCTTTTGAGGAACCGAAGTTTACCGGTAGCTTATATATTTTCGTTAATGGCGTTGATAGTATGTGGGAGGAGATAAAAGACGAAGTAAATGTATGTTACCCAATAGAGGACTTTGACTACGGCATGAGAGAGTTTGGCATCTATGACAACAACGGCTACCTACTAAGGTTTGGGCAAGAGATAAGCGAGTAGGTGAGTATATAGTGCTGTATAAAACACCTGTATATGAGCAAATGGCTATTTACCATCTTTGGTATACTGTTATTGACATCTTGTGTTCGCAACACTAACGATGGGGCTATATCTAAACAAGATAGTATCCAAAGACAAGCCAAACTTGATTCTATTGCCTCAAAAAGATATGTAGACTCTTTAGCCAAGCAAAGAGCACTATTTACCCATAAGCTTCAGCCATTTAATACACTACCCGACACTGTAACAAGAGGATGCTACGGCATATTTAGCAAGGATAGAAAACAGTTCTCCCAAAAAGAATACATCATAGCAACGAACAGGTTGGACGCTGCCGTTATTAATGTAAACGACACACTACTCTTCTTGTCTTTAAAGGAAAAAGTACGCCCTACCGAAAAGTCTTATAAAGCTACTTATAGCAACGCTGATTGTATATTATAC
>CAZPDA010000336.1:0-2341 GCA_964585115.1 uncultured Flavipsychrobacter sp. | reverse complement strand
CTCCAACCCCAGCTACGATATTTATGACGGTTTCATCTTCTTTTCCTGTAGTTGGGTTTATGCTGAACACCACGCCTGCACAGTCTGCCAATACCATTTCTTGTACGATGACGGACATGCGGATGTCAGTAGAAGTGCTGTCTTGATTATAAACTTTTAAATGATCAGCGTAAGTGGATTGAATGACTTCTGTTATAGCTCGTAACAATTCTCCCCTTCGGACATTTAAGATACTCTTAAACTGACCGGCAAAAGATTTATTGCTGCCATCTTCTACATCGGCCGATGATCTTACGGCCAATAAAGCATTATCCGGGAAATGATTATTTACCTCATTTGCAATATTTTCTAGTTGATCACCTTGTTCCAGTACATCAGCAGGAATCACTACAAAATCAGGAACGTCATAACCCGACTGTTTTAATTTAAATAGATTAGCTGCTTTTCCACCTATCCGGTTAGGATCCTTTATATCATTATGGTTTGATGTGATCAACAATGCAATAAGGTTTTGTTAAATGAATTGAGTGCTACCTAATATAAGATACATTCCTAATGACCATATCAACGACATTACTTCAATTAGTTTTGTAACAGCTTTAGAAGGTTTGATCAAGAATATAACAGCAGGTATCACTGCAATTGCAAATACAATATTTAATATAATGGCAGATAGGTAATTGCCACCTGCTTTATTAATGGCACTGTGTACCAGTACAAAGTTCAAGGTTAATAGTAGTACCCATATTATAGGTGCCCCTTTCATTCCCCATAGTTTGGTATAGCTTACAACGCCTTCTTCCTCCGTATCTGCCACGCGTAGTTTTCTTCCGACTTCTAGTATAATGCCACTTATGTAGGACACTCCGAAAAAATAAAATAAACCCGTTGACGGCGTTAGGTCTAGAAGTTTCCAGTCATATCCGCTGGCATATACATCTGCCAATGGTATGATGAGCATGTGACTGATGATATACGCTACTTGATGATGCTTTAGCCAATGAGGTATAAAAAACTCATAGCGCATCAATAGCAAGTACACCATCATTATAAAGTAGAGTAGGAGTAGCTGGGGGAAGAATAGTATATTGATAATGGTAGCAATGCCAAATAATATCCAGGCTAGTATAGCCAATTCTTTCAATGAGACCAGACCTCTTGGTACAGGTAAATACGTTCTAAATTGTAAATCATCTTCATTGTCTTTATGCTCATCGGCAACACGTAGCATAAAGAATAAAGTAACATTCGTAAAGACACAGGCAACGTAATTGGGTAAAGCAATAAATCCCTCTGCCCCACGACAAGCACGCGAGTAAGCGATTACAGCAAAGCTAAAAGCTGCAATGAGCGGAATATGTACGAGTATCGGGAAGCGTTCCTTTTGATAAACAAGCAGACGTTTGTAGAACTGTTGTGACATACAGGTTTATCTGTTTGCTTTTCTTCTGAATAGTTTGTGTGCTTTTCCGAAATGCCCTGATGCAATGGCTGCTGCAATAGATAACTCGCCTGCCAAAACCACCGCGCCACATATTTCTGCAAACTTTCTTGCACTGCCCTCACCTGAGCATTTCAATAAGTCTAAGCATTCTCTTTGTGTGGGTAATGAGGTGCCACCACCTACTGTACCCACCACTAAAGATGGTAAGGTAATAGATACGTATAGGTCTGATGATGGCGTAATTTCCATTCGGGTTATACCAACGTAGGCCTCTGATACACAAGCTACGTCTTGCCCACACGCAAGAAATAGTGCGGTTAGCCCATTGGCTACATGTCCTTGTAGTCCGATTCCTCCGCTTTGTGCTGCGGCTACCATAGAGGTTTGCCAGTAGGTGGCCATATCTTCCGGTGTGCTACGGAGTACCTCTTCTACAACCGATCGTTTTACCACAGCTTCCGTCGTTACTTTTTTACCTCTTACACTGGAAAAAGATACAGCCGTTGCTTTTTTGTCGCCGCTATAATTACTCTCCAAAAACCATATTTGAGGAGCTATGGGCGTATGGTCAATGATGTATTTACACACCGCATCAGTACATATCGTCACCATATTTTGGCCTGCCGCTTCACCACATGTATATTCAAAAATGGTAAGTACGTTGTTGCCTTCCATATTCAGCTTTAGCTCTTCAAGCATGGCATAGCTGCTGTGCTGCTTTACAATCTCTTTCAGCTTGTCGGTTTGTTGTAATAGCCAATGGATGAATTGCCCAACCTCTACCAGCGAGTTGAACTTCCATACAGGTGTACGTTGCAATGCTTCTGTTGTGCAAACGGAAGTAATACCTCCGCTAAGCCTTGTAGCTTTAGCACCACGCTTGTAGCTCGCTACCAA
>CAZPDA010000335.1:0-2360 GCA_964585115.1 uncultured Flavipsychrobacter sp. | reverse complement strand
TATAAGAAAAGGGCAAAAAAAGTTTTTAAAGCCCTTTCTTTTTTTTAAACCAATTTATACTTTTATACCCATTAACAATGCTCGCGCATATGAGAAAAAATTGGCTGTTACTGCTTCTGGCAACGTTACTAGTTTCATCTTTGCAACTTGATGCGAATGCACAGCAGCGTAGAAAAGATAAGTACAGGAATAAAGCTGATGATCCTGTTTCAAGACTACCGTATTACAAAAAGCTACGTTGGGCGGATAATCTATTCCGTGCAGGTGGGTACTTTGATGCAATTGTATATTACCAACAATTAAAGCAAGAACAACCACGTAATCCATATTTAACTTACCAACTGGCTGAGTGTTATTGGATGACGCGTGACTATGTTCCTGCTGCTCACTATTTTGGTGAGGTATATGCTATGGCTTCTAAACTATACCCGGAAGCTATATATAAACAAGCGGTAATGTTGAAAAAAGCTGGTAAGTACACTGATGCTATTGCTCAGTTCAACCAGTTTATGGCAGATAATCCTAAAACATATAAGAAGCTTAAGAAGCGTGCATTAGTAGAGATAGAAGGTTGTAACATGGCTATGAACTCCATGAAAGATCCTCAACCTGTTAATGTACTTAATGCTGGTCCTAACGTAAATAGTGCATATACAGAGTCTGCACCATATCCGCTAGGAGATACGGCATTACTTTTCTCAACTATGCGTTCAAACAGTCCGATAGTTGTAGACAAAAGCTCTGCTACTGATAATCCATACTCACGTTTCATGGTTGCGCAAAAGCAAAAGCATGTAGCTGAGGTAGATTCGTTCCAGTGGCCTTTACCATTCTATGATGGTGATTTCAACTCGAATAGATATCACGTAGGTAATGGTGTATATAGCCCGGGTGGTGAGCGTTTCTTCTTTACAAGGTGTCGTCAGGAAGATTCAATGAAAGTAATGTGTAAGATATATGTATCAGAGTTCAAGGGTGCGGGATGGTCTGAGCCTGAGCTTCTTGGTAGCGATATCAATACTTCTGGTGCTAGTAGTACACAACCATTTATAGCTAAAGTTGGTAAGAAAGAGATTCTTTTCTTCTCTTCTGACCGTACACTTCAAAGCCGTGGTGGTTATGACATTTGGTACTCTGTAATTGATCCTCGTAACAATTCTTACCGTCGTCCTCAGAACGCAGGTAAGCAAGTAAATACTCCACAGCATGAGCAAACTCCATATTACGATAGCCGTACAGGTACACTTTACTTTGCATCTGATGGTTGGGTAACAATGGGTGGATTTGACATCTTTGCTGCACAAGGAGGTCCATCTCGTTATAGTAGTGTAAAGAACTTAGGGTATCCTATTAACACATCTGCTGATGAGCTATACTATATACTTGATCCTTCCGGTAAGCCTGATGGTTATCTTGTATCAAACCGTATTGGTGCAATCGCGCTTAAAAATCCAACATGTTGTGATGACATCTGGAGAGTACAGTTTGAGCCCAAACTTGTGGTACAAGGTAAGGTGATCAACAAGAAAACAGGTGATCCAATGGAAGAAGTAGTAGTGAAAATGGCTGACGAAACAGGTAACGTTAAGACTTATAACTCTACTGATGGTAAATTTAACTTCAATATCTTACGCGGCCATACATATGTATTAACGGGTGACAAGCAAGACTTCAGTACTAGTCGTGCTAGTATCAATACTATGAGTGTTAAGCGTACTGATCCGGATGATACAGCTTCTCTTACTATTTATATGGAAGAGATCATCAAGGTTAATCCGTTCCAAGTAAGTAATGTATACTACGACTATGACAAAGTAGATCTTCGTCCTGAGTCTGTAGCATCTCTTGATACTCTTGTACAGTTTATGAATGATAACCCTTCTCTTAGCCTAGAGGTTTATTCATTCGCCGATGCAAAAGGTTCTCCATCTTATAACAAGCAACTATCTCTTAGCCGTGCTGAGTCTGTAATTGACTACCTTGAAGGTGCAGGTATAGACAGGTCAAGAATGGTAGCTAAAGGATTTGGTGAGAGCATGCCTGCTGCGGACAATACAAAACCTGATGGTTCTGACAATCCACAAGGTCGTCAAGCAAACCGTCGTACTGAGTTCCGTATCATATCTGATGATGTGAACAGAAGAGTATTGTACGATAGTGCTAAACCTGGTAACTTCACGGAGCAGTCTCAAAACCTACAAGTTGATACTGACATGTATGATGACATGGGGGGGAGTGATAATGAGTCTGACTATGGCAACCCTGGTAGCCGAGTTAACTAGTAGAAAATTATAACAGATTTATATGAAAAAGAGGCTGTACATTGTACAGCCTCTTTTTTGGGGTTATTAAGACATACA
>CAZPDA010000334.1:1977-2387 GCA_964585115.1 uncultured Flavipsychrobacter sp. | reverse complement strand
TGACAAATGGAGGATTTAAGGATCTTTCTGAATGTAAGATTTCAAGAATAAAATTTAAATGAAAAAACAAAAAGTTATTTGCATAATTCCTGCAAGAGGAGGATCAAAATGAAAAAAAATGATACTATACTATATACGAGCAATAATAAATTCATTTTTCTTATCTCTTCTTTTTTAGCAATTTTAAATATATGAAATTGCTCCAATATGTCACTCTTGTTCTTGTATAAGAGTATATAAACAACTATATAAATAGGTAATACTAATGGAATGTATAAAAGCCGCCTTACAAGTGGATTATCATACTGAAAAAACCTATCTGATAAGCCTATTATGTTAAGTTGATAAAACTCATCTATAATTGTCATCAATGGTAATAAGTATGCAACAACTATAAATGTAAATTTTAT
>CAZPDA010000334.1:0-1967 GCA_964585115.1 uncultured Flavipsychrobacter sp. | reverse complement strand
GAGGATCTATTTTATAATATAGATAGCTTATAAACTTAATCATTAATGTAGTTCCCTCTTTACTTGTATTCATCATAAACGAGAATATCATTTAGTAAGTGAGCATTACAATTGGGATTTACCTTGTTCAATTGATAAAATATTTAGTTCCATGTCTAATTTCACCTTAAGAGTAAGCTCATTTGTTTTACAACTATTTTTCTTTGTTAATATATATTCATACAGAGTAAAAGCTGGCTCTTCAATAAAGATCGATTCAACCCTATCATTTCCTATGTAATCTTGAATATTAACAAGTGTTAGCTTACCTCTATTCCATCTATCTATTAAATAGCTAGCAATTTCTTCTCTATATCCCATGGCTCCACAAGAGTCTGCTGTCCATAATTTTTTTATACACTGTCCTAAGAAAACATCGTCTTTTACCATAAAACTTGGGTCATACCCTTCGGGGTAAGTATAGATAGAATATTCCACTTCTGACGTTCTATCATAAATATCAGTTCCATTTTTCTTGCCTAAAAACAGGGGTTTATAATACCTTTCAATAATTACTACAGGTAGTAAGGTTTTCTTCTCTACGTATAAATCAATAACATAATAGCTACTCGAAGGATCACCTTGATGCTCTACACCCTTAAAGGCATAACATAGTATACCAACATTATTTACATACAATAATGTGTCATTCAACTCATGCATTTCTATTTGCATATACTTTTGCAGAGGGTAACGAGGTATTATTACTGTACTATCTTTTATCTTTTGATAATATACTATTCCATTACTAACTATTGGCTTATATAAGGGGTATCTATAATTCTCATAAGTAGATTTGATTGACGGAGTAAACCCAATATAAAAGCGCGAATTAGTGTCTAATAGACTAATATGCTTGTACCCTGTATAAAGACCTCCGTTGGATAACACAGAACCATCACTATACACACATATCCAACTATAAGTTGTATCAATAACAGAACTATTGTAACTAAGACCTCGTCCCTCAGTCTTTGTTATGAAAGTTACAGTATCATTATTGTTAAATATTGATTGTTGGCAATACCCAGTCTTAAAGACAAAGACACATACTAAGATGGTAAATACTCTAAGCAATAAGTTCATAATATGAGTTATGTAGTTAAGACTCTGTGTCTAGATCGGGTTGTACAATGTTTCTTATTGATAGGATAAATTTGTCAGATATTTCTAATTCATCATTTTTCATTACCACAATTAATAAGTACAGTTTTTGTATTGTAAAAAAGCACGTTTAAGTACTCCTAATACAAACTTATTAATTCCAAGACTTTACATGTTGTAATACATGAGCACTGTCATCAAATATTATTATTGGAGACACTTCTTTCCCATTCTTATAATGACGAATGCTTGATATATCTCCATTTTCGAAGTACTTTATCTGAACACCATTAAGCTCATCATTACTATACTCACTAAAAACACGAACATTACCATTAGGATAATAAACCTTTATAACACCTTCTCCTATTACATCCTTGCCATAATCAGAAGTTGTGATGAGCTCCCCTGAAGAGTCGTCAAAAAATGTCACCCTACAAATAGGAGTTACATAGCCCCATCCTTCTAGTATACCCGAACTGTTTTCTGAATATGAAAAAACACTATCTACAAATAGCCCCTTATTCCAATACTGCTTATACTTTAGATTCCCATTTTTGTAGTACCCAATTTCCTCACCTTTTTTTCACCGTTTTCGATGTGGTAAACGGTTTTCAATGGCCATCATCATAGAATGTTTTCTGCTCTTTTGTATCATTTGAGCAACCACAAAACATCGTTAATATTCCTAAAACAAATAAAAGGTTCTTCATAGTCTATCTGGGTTTATATGATATCGATATTTACTTTCCGATACAAAAAGTAAAGCAACCAGTGTTTTCAATACTTCTACAAGGAAACTCAATTAATACTCAATAAATAAC
>CAZPDA010000333.1:0-2390 GCA_964585115.1 uncultured Flavipsychrobacter sp. | reverse complement strand
CATATAATGGGTTGTCCGTTTTGTAAGGATGCGGTAGAAGGTATAAAAGAACACCGTGTAGATAGGAGTATTGATATGATGGAATCGATCACTCCTGAATTTTTAGAAGGACATTCAGGTTTTACTAATGAAGCCCCTGCAGCTATTACATCGTCACCTACAATAAAGGTTGCTAAAAAGATAAATGTAGATAGAAAACGTTTTAGCTCTCCGCAGCTATTACGTACGGTGTCAATTGCGGCAACAGTATTGATAGCTGCAGGAGTGTTTTGGTTCATACAGTCTAATAGCGGCAATGAAGATGCTACTACTGCACAGAAGGTGACCACAGAAAAGGTGGAACCGGTTAGTGGTCCAACTGCTATTGCAGATAAGAACACACCTATGTATGAAGCGTTTGATAGTACGGTAGCTAATAGTGATGGTCAGTCTATGGCAGAGGAAGTAATAGATACAATAGCGCAAGCAAAAGCATTACAAACGGCAGATGAACTAGCGCAAGCAGATGTTACAACTGGTGCTGCTAAATATAAAGAGACTAATAAGGAGAGTGAGACAAAGAGTCTAGGTGCCAAAAAGAAAGATACCATTAAGAAAATGTCAAGTACTGTGGCTATGACATCGGGAGGTGGTGCTAAGAAGAATCCTACTGTAGATACAAGAGGTAGAATGGGCAATAGCTATACGAGTACTAGTGCACAGCAAGATGATATAAATTTGATTCCTCCTGTTACGAAACAGGCTACACCAATAGTTACGAAAGATAAAGCTAAGTCTGAACCTGCGAAACCATTAACAGCAGATGAACTATACGACCAGAAAAAGTATAGCCAAGCTTTAGCTAAATATACTAAGCAGATGCAAAGTTCTGACGGTAAAGATCGTGAAGATGCAAAGCTAGGTATGGCTAAGTGTCATATTGCTATGGGCGATGAAAAGCAGGCTGAGTCTATATTAAGAGGAATGCTTTATCAGAACAGCAAGCGGAAAAGACAAGCTAAGCGTTTGCTTAAGGATATAGGAGCTGATGATAATTAATGTTTGTCAATATCGTTATGTATCTCTGCTTTTTTAGTTAGCTCGTTTATTTCTTTTATTACTTCATCTAGGTCGTGTGTAGCGGTTTTAATGCCTTCAAGCACTTCTCTTGTATGAGGATCTTCTTCCTTATGCTCATCTACAAACTGGCACAAACCAAGAATAGTGGCAACTTGTCCACGTACTTTATGAGATTGCATCCATGCTATCTCTTTTAGCTTTTCATTTTGTTCTTCTATTTCTTTTAAGTGTTTCTTTATCTCTACAGAGCGTTGCTGAGCTAAAAGCTTTTCTCTATAATAGCTGTTGCGCAGATGTATAGTAATGATGTAAATAAAGAAAAGGCAAATAACATAGGTGCTTATAATGTCTAAATAGTGTTCTTGTTTTGACAGGTAATGTACCTGAATGGAATCAGGATAGAAATATTCAATAAGTATCAGTACTAAAGCAACCGTTATATGTAGTGTAGTCCATAGTATATGTTGTGAACGTTTACTAATAGCTATCAGTAACTGGAACGTAAGGAAGAAGGCTAGAATAGTAGGACCTTCAATACCACCATTATAAAAGTAGTTTACAAATAATGTCGCATAAGTACAGAATGCATACAATAGTATGCCTACTCTATATTGCTTTTTAAAGCGGGATATGTAATATATAAACAGCTGTATAAACAATACTCCTGTATTGATGTACAGAGAACTGTTTAGTTGCAGGTTGAAGTTTACTACAATAACCAGCAAAAGCATGATCGTTGTAATAACACATACTGAATTGAAAACTCTATTTTCTACACTCAATTTATGAGGGTGACCTATAAGTTTCCTCCATATTTTATAGGTTCTTGTCATTCCTCCAGGGATATTATTTTATTTCATGATTCTGATTAAACCCTCTCTCTGACTATGGTTTATAGAAAAAAAGACACACCATTAGTGCATCTCTACAATTAATCCCTTCTCTGCAATAAAGATAATAAAATCTAAAAGAAAAGAGGTAGCATATTTATGCCACCTCTTTTTCAAATGTGTTATAATGACTTATGCTGCAGTCTCGTCTTCAACTTTAGCATCAGGAGCATTTTTACCAACACTTGCTACACCATTATCTCTACTTGCTTCACTCTCATACATTTCACTAGTACCAATGATCTGACCGTTTCCTGCTTTTAGGTTAAAATAGAACTTGCCATTCTTAGCAGTCTTCTTGTCAAACCTGCCTTCTTCAGTACTGTTTTTACGTACAGACTCTATACCGTTAGTACAAGCTGCCTTAGTTGTGTAGCCTTCGCTAGCCAGAATAACCTGACCATTACTTGCTTTTAGATTAAATTGAAACTCTCCGTTCTT
>CAZPDA010000332.1:0-2407 GCA_964585115.1 uncultured Flavipsychrobacter sp. | reverse complement strand
GTTATAGAATAAGTATTACCAACCTAGTAAGTAACCAAATATCAATGGAGCAACGATGGTAGCATCACTCTCCACAATATATTTAGGGGTATTGATGTCTAGTTTACCCCAAGTTATCTTCTCATTTGGTACGGCACCACTATAAGAACCGTAAGATGTGGTACTATCACTTATCTGGCAGAAGTAAGACCAGAAAGGTACATCTGTCCACTCAAGGTCTTGATACATCATAGGTACTACGCATATTGGGAAGTCACCTGCTATACCTCCGCCTATCTGGAAGAAGCCAACTCCTTTACCACCGCTATTAGCACGATACCACTCGGTCAGCCACATCATATATTCTATACCACTCTTCATGGTAGAAGCCTGCAGCTCTCCTTTTATGCAGTAAGATGCGAATATGTTACCCATAGTACTATCTTCCCACCCCGGAACAATAATAGGAATATTCTTCTCAGCAGCAGCTAACATCCAGCTGTGTTTAGGGTCTATCTCATAGTTATCCTTCATCACCTCACTTAGCAATAGCTTATACATGTACTCATGCGGGAAGTAACGCTCACCGGCAGCTTCTGCATCTTTCCATATCTTGTATATGTGCTTTTGTATTCTTCTGAAAGCTTCTTCTTCAGGTATACAAGTATCCGTCACACGGTTAAAACCATTCTCCAAGAGCTCCCACTCTTCTTTAGGACTTAGGTCGCGGTAGTTTGGCACTCGCTTGTAGTGCGTATGTGCTACCAAGTTCATGATGTCCTCCTCTAGGTTTGCACCAGTACAGCTTATGATATGCACCTTATCCTGACGTATCATTTCTGCAAGAGATATACCAAGCTCTGCGGTACTCATAGCACCTGCAAGAGAAATAAGCATTTTACCATCAGCTAGTAAATGTTCTTCGTAGCCCTTAGCAGCGTCAACAAGAGCAGCTGCATTGAAGTGGCGATAATGATGCTGAATGAATTGAGAAATAGGCCCTTTACTCATTATTATAAGAATTAGATGTTTACTGAATAAATAAGAGACGCTACAAAGAGCGTCTCTACTAAAATAATATGTTATATCAAGAATTATGCAGTTTCTGTCTCAGAAACCATTTCTTTGATACGCTCTGTAGTGAATGACTTAGGACGCTCAATAGGGAATCCTAGAGCTCTATCCCAACATAGGCTAGCCAATACACCTAGCGCACGAGAAACACCGAATAATACAGTGTAGAATTCTTTTTCTACCAGACCGTAGTGAGTAAGAAGCGCACCAGAGTGAGCATCTACGTTAGGCCATGGGTTCTTTATCTTACCTGTAGCACCTAATATGTCTGGAGCTACTTCGTATATTTTCCATACGTTCTTCACCATTGGAGCATCAGGGCAGTGTTGCTCTGCAAACACTTTCTGCGCAGTGAAGCGAGGGTCAGTCTTACGCAATACCGCGTGACCGTAACCAGGGACAACCTTACCAGAGCTTAGTGTTTTCTTAATATATTCAGTTATCTGCTCTTGAGATGGCTCTTCAGTACCAAGCTCTTCACACATATCTTCTATCCATGCTATAACCTCTTGGTTAGCAAGACCGTGTAATGGACCAGCAAGACCTGTCATACCAGCAGTAAATGCTAAATAAGGGTCGCTAAGTGCAGAACCTACAAGGTGAGTTGTGTGTGCTGATACGTTACCACCCTCGTGGTCAGCATGTATGGTCATGTACAAACGCATCAAAGCCCAGAAGCTCTTATCGTCATAACCTAACATATGAGCAAAGTTTGCAGCCCAGTCAAGGTTTGCATCCGGCTCTATATGCTCACCACCATGATATTTACGACGGTAGATATGTGCAGCGATCCTTGGTAAACGTGCGATCAATGTGATCGTATCTTCATAAGTATATTCCCAATAATCCTTTTTGCTAATACCTTCTTTGTATGCTTTAGCAAACTTAGACTCAGTTTGTAGTGCCATGATACCTGCACAGAACTGTGTCATTGGGTGAGAACCAACAGGCAATGCATCGATAACATCAAATACATGCTTTGGTACGATAGCTCTACGAGCAAATACATTTGATAAATGTTCTACTTCCTCACTTGTAGGAAGCTCACCAACTAACATTAAATAGAACAGACCTTCAGGCAATGGCTCGATACCACCTTCCGCTTTAGGTAGTAGTTCTCTCAATTCAGGAATAGAATAACCACGGAAACGTATACCTTCTTCAGAGTCAAGTAAAGATGTTTCAGTTACTAGACCGGGAACACCTCTCATACCAGAATATACTTGTCTCACAGAAACTTCACCTAGTTTCTTATCACCATGTTCGCTAAGTAGGTCTTTGATCTCCTGTCCTAGTGCATCAGCTTTTGCCTTAAAGCGCTCTTTAATGTAGCCCATATGTTTACCTTAATATA
>CAZPDA010000331.1:0-2410 GCA_964585115.1 uncultured Flavipsychrobacter sp. | reverse complement strand
ATTAATACATCCCCCTAATAGCCTTACTACAAACCGTTTATGCCATAAATAAAACAAAGCTTATAAGCATGAACATATAGTATATAATTAGTTAACACAGCAATTTTACATTAATTATTGTATTTACAATCATTCGTCCTTATCTTTACGGAAAGTCCACTTGTCATGCCACCAAAAGCCAAACACGTAAAAGACGTAAAACCTTTGCAGCTAAAACAAGCTGCCGCTATCTTAATGAAGCGACGCAACATTGCTACCAAAGGAGAAATGGCTGAACGCATAAAGGTGACCCCATACTACTACTCTAAAGTGATAAACGGGGAAACACCACTTACACAGGCTTTTCTTGACAAATTCTTGAAGTATGCACGCGCCAATAGCGTGAACGAGATACTGGCATCTAAGAAACCACCACGCAATATGTATGAGGTGATAGCTGAAGGACTACAAGCATACATGGAGCAAAAGAAGGTGACACAGGCAGAGCTTGCCGTACACCTGAAGACAGACCAACAGATACTGAGCCGCATACTGCATTGCAAGAAGAAGCTCTTCACCCCCGATATGCTTATAGAGATACTAAAGCTCATCAAGTATAAAATATAGGTCTCTTACACAGTTATTCATCTTTTAACTTTTGAATGTTGGGCTAACCTCCTATTTTCGCCCTAACAAATAATTATATCATGCGCCCATACCGCATTCTGCTTGCTGCTGCATTAATGTTTTCCATCGCATCTTGTGGTGATAATGGAGATACTCCTAAACAAACAGACCAACCTACTACCAACACTACTAAAACTGACAACAGCATACCCGTTGCAGAAACAATAGTATATCAGATAATAAACCAGTACCCACACAGCACAACAGCCTATACTGAGGGATTGGAATATATTGATGGCTTCATTTATGAGAGTACAGGGCACTATGGCACATCGTACATTGCCAAAACCGAGCTGGAAACAGGGAAGGAGCTAAAACGTGCAGACCTTGACCAACGTTATTTTGGTGAAGGCATGACTGTGATGGGCGATAAGATATACCAGCTCACCTACAAGGCTAGGCGTGGCTTCGTGTACGATAAGAATAGCTTTAAACAGGTAGCAACATTCAACTTCAACACTACAGAGGGCTGGGGTATGACCAACGATGGCACTAGCCTGATATACAGTGACGGCACGAACGTTATCCACTTTCTCAATCCGCAAACATTTAAAGAAGAGCGCAGTATCAAGGTAGTGGACCGCTATGGTCCGGTAAACTTCATCAATGAGCTGGAGTATGTGAATGGCTACATATATGCCAACCAATGGCAGACCGACCTGATATTGAAGATAGACATAAAGACAGGCTATGTAGTAGCTACGGCTAACCTCAGCAACCTACGCCAACGCACGGGAATACCACCTGTAACGGGAGATGAGTCTGCACCAGAGTTCATGAATGGTATCGCTTATGACAAAGAGAACAACCGTTTCTTCATCACGGGTAAGAACTGGCCTAAGCTATTTGAGATAAAGCTGGACAACTAAGCCATATAATATTTGCCACATGGCAGCGTTATACGGATGATAGCTACCCGCTTTTATGCGTATAACAAAACTTACAATTACATTTTTAGCACTTAGCCTGAGCACTGCGCTACAGGCACAGGAGTGGAACATCGGTGCACATATAGACCCGATACTGACCATGCCTTTTGCAGAGGACGTCACCCCTTCTCCTTACCTCAAAATATCTCCTGCAAGGTTTAATATAGGTGCAGGGCTCAACCTCAACTACCAAAAAGATAAATGGTGTGTAGAAACAGGTATCAATGCTATGTTCAAAACCATAGCTGTATCCTTTGATGTGGATGAGCGATATAATAACCTACCGTATACAGACCGTGCTTACAAATACTTTTCACACAGCACATCATTCGAAGTACCCTTGCAGGTCGGCTACAGGGTCCATCAGCATAAAGACAAGGCGGAATATAATGTATACACCTTTGCAGGGGCAGGCTATGAGCTGAATATCACACAAGGAAAAACAAGTACCGCATCATTATTTTCCAGCCCTGCTACTGCCTATGCCAATGGTGGGGTTAACTTCAGCGATGGTACACCCGATATAGGTACGCGTGCACAGTGGATAAATGTGATACTAGGTTTTAAAATAAATGCCATACTACGCAAGGTGGGGCTGATAGACTATGGTATGAGCTTTCACTACCCTATACAAACGGCACCTGTTCATAGCGTGAATGCGCATGTCAACTATGCTACACAAGATAATATCTCCACCACTTTTTCACCACATATGGCGCATGTAGAGTTCAGGTTTTGTCACTACTTCCTCAGCTTTGATAAAAATGGGAGAAAACGATACAAGAATATATAATATAGCAATAAAACCTATACAC
>CAZPDA010000330.1:0-2415 GCA_964585115.1 uncultured Flavipsychrobacter sp. | reverse complement strand
GCTATTAGATACAGAGTCTTGGCACTGAATAGCATTAGTAGTGGTATCTCTAAGAGTTAAAACAACTTTTACTGTATAGTTACCTGGTGACGAATATGCATGATTGCTTTGAGGGTATAATGTAGTATTGTCTATTGTGCCATCTCCCCAATCTATATGATAATACTTGTCGTGGAAAGTTTGAATGTTATTAGTAAGAGTCAAAGATGTATAAAGTAGATCGTTGCTTAAGGGGGTATGTGTTAATGTAAATGAAGGAGTACAGGTTTGAGCAATTGTAACTTTGGTAAGTAATAGTAGTGCAAGTATCGTTAATGTGCGTCTCATAGTTTAGTCGATTTTTTAATGGTATGGTCTAATGTTATAGACTGTGTTTACATGTATGATGGTTGGTAAATTAACGAGGCAATGCACTTATATGCATTGCCTCGTTAAAAGGATATTAGTATTCATTATTATTGTATCACTAGCTTTTTAGTGATCTTTTGTGTTTCACTTTCTATAGTCACCAAGTATAATCCTTTACTTAGCTTGCTGATGTCGAGTTGTTTAATACTATTAGCACCAATATTGTTTGCTAGTATCTGCTTTCCTGTTATGTCTGTAAGTGTTACTGTAGCTGTCTTTTCTCCACCCCATTTAAGAGTAATAGCTTTAGAAGCAGGGTTAGGGTAAAGTGTAGCTAAGGCTGCAATTGAATTAACGTTTTTGATACTAGTAGTTATAGGAGTGATGGTCTTATTAGTGTGAGACCTTTCAAAATAGACATTGTTGAAAGAAGCGTTAGAGCTAGTGATAGTAACTGTAGCCGGCGATGTGATGTAGCTTAAATTCTCCGGATATACCTCATAGTTTCCTGTAGGTATATTGTTGAAGGAATAATCACCTTGAGCATCAGTTACCGCATATTGTATTACTTTTCCTTGTTGATCTAATAAAAATACATTCATGTTGGCAATGCCTCCTGAAGTTCCTTTGTTTGCGCCTTGAGATACATTACCACCCACAAATCCAGGACCGTTCGTTATTGTACCATTTTTCATCGTAATATTCATCTGTTGGCTGCTAATCGCAGGGTTTGCAACCAATGCATTATTCCAAAGTAATGCTGACATACTATAGGTAGGAACAACTCCCGACCCGCTATTAGCTCCATTTAAAAGCATAGCTTTTGTTCTATATACTCCATTAATACTGATATTTGGGAATGAGTAGTAGACGTAAGAGTTGGATGTACGTGTCACTATTTGAGAGTCTATAGCCTTTAATGTGTTGCTATTAGTATTGTGTTCTATTAGCCATACTTTATAAGATGGCATAAGGGGGGCTATTAAACTATCTTTCTGTATATATCCATTGATGTTCTGGGTGGTTAGTATGGATGATACTGTAATGGTGTCATAGAGAGTGTCTCTACAAAAAACGGTGGTGCTGTTAGCTGAGGTTTTCCATTCTGCTATTGCTGATACCGGATATGTGCCAGTTGTACCATAGATATGTGATGTATATAGGGTATTAGTTGTAGCTGTATTTCCGTCGCCAAAATTCCATAAGATGGATACATGTGCTGCATTTGTTGGTATATAGCTTTGTTGTTGGAGATCGGATAAGTTAAATGAACCTCTGTTGTGTTGTGCCGCACTTTGAAGACTTGGGTAGTATACATTGCAAAAGTCAGTAGTATTTACAATGTGTACTTGTACTGAAGTAGTATGAATACAGTTTGTTGGTGTGTCTGTACTTACCAGAATTACAGTATATAGGCCTGATTGACTGTAAGTATGAGAAACGTTTGCTCCTGTTGCATTAGTAGAACCATCTCCAAAATCCCATGTATAAGTATTGTTTGTTCCGCTACTAATAGCTTGGAAGTTTACAGTATTGAGGTTGGTTTGATTATATGAAAACTGAATGCTAGAATGACAAGAACTGATCGGTGCCACCACTAATGTGTCTTTTATAGTGTCTCTACATATTACGGTCATATTAGAGTCTATGGTAAAGGAGGTGAACTCTGTATAATATGTGCCGGCAGATGTGTAGTTGTGATACGATTGATTGATCGTACTATTCGATGCTGCAATATAGCTCGTTGTGCCATCTCCCCAGTTTACATAAGAGTAACTCTGCTTTATGTTGTTGAAAGGTAATAGCGTATGAACCTGTACGGTAGCAAAGTAAGAGTTGTTTTGTACAGAATAGCTAATAGTATGGTTGCATGTTTGAGCAATAGAGAAGTTAGCTAGAAATAAAAGTGTGATGAAAGTTAATATCGGTTTCATAGTTTAAGTTGATTTTAGTAAAACAAATAATTATGGCTAATAGGGTAGACATCTTTATAGGTAATATAGTTGGGAAATGAACGAGGCAATGTTAAGAAAAACATTGCCTCGTTTGAAATATATAATATAAAAG
>CAZPDA010000329.1:0-2418 GCA_964585115.1 uncultured Flavipsychrobacter sp. | reverse complement strand
GAAGTGGTGCCCGCGCTAAGTGAGCAGTTTACCGTTATAGTACCAGACCTACCATGTAGTGGTGGTAGCACTTATAAGGATGAACAATTAACAATAGAGCTGTTAGCAGATGCTATAAAGGTTATATTGGATCAAGAAAATATTTCTGAAGCTGTTTTTGTAGGGCATTCAATGGGTGGGTATGTAGCTTTGGCTATTGCCGATAAGTTCCGTAATTTAGTTAGTGGTCTTTCTCTAGTGCATTCAACACCAGTTGCTGATGACGAACAAAAAATAGTAATAAGAAAGAAAGCTATTGATATAATAGAGAAGGGCGGGAAAAATGCTTTTATCAGACAAATGGTACCTAACCTCTTCTCTGATATTACTAAAAAGAGCAATTATGAGCTGGTAGAACATCAGATAAGCAAGGGTGAAATGCTAAGTGACAAGTGTCTTACAGCATTTTACAATGCTATGATAATTAGACCAGATCGTGTGAAAGTATTGAAAAATGGTGCATTCCCTGTAATGTGGGTGCTAGGAAAAGATGATTTGGTTACTCCTCTTACAGCTGTGATGCAACATTGTATACACGCAAACGTTAACTTTGTATATATCTATCAAGATTGCGGGCATATGAGTATGCTTGAGCATCCTATAAAGTTGGCAAACGATATACAAGACTTTAGCGTCTATTGTTTTGGAATATAGAAAAGGTAATATGGTAAAACGTCTCGTCTTAATGCTGCTTTTGTTTTCCGGTATGATCGTACCGGCTAAAGCCACGCATATTGTGGGTGGTGACCTTACCTATGAATGTTTGGGGAATAATCGTTATCGCATTCAACTAATAATTTTTCAGGATTGTATTAATGGCCAGCCTAATGCCATAGCAGAAGATATACCTGCTTTTATTGGTATATTTGATGTAGGTACTAATGGTAATAGCTTTTTTCTTAGAGACGAGATAGGTACTTCTCCTGCAGAAGTTAAGGAGGAAATAGTTCCGAGAAACTTTAGTAACGACTGTGTAAATAATCCTCCGTTAACGTGTTTGAAAAAAGTAACCTTTACGAAGATATATACATTACCCCCTAACTCATCTGGCTATAAAGTAACTTATACTAGATGTTGTAGAAACGCGACAATACTTAATTTAAGGAGACCTGATAGAACTGGTGCTACTTATATATGTAATATACCACCTGCTTCTGAGGCTAATTGTAACAATAGCGCGAACTTTAATGCTAAACGTCCCCCTCAAATAATATGTATCAATAATCCTCTAGTATATGATTACTCAGCGTTTGATGCTGATGGAGATTCATTAAGTTATGAGTTGTGTGACTCTTATGGCGGAGGCGCACCTGGTGATCCGAAACCACCAGCGTCTCCTGACCTACCTCCTCCACTATCAGTTTCTCCGGGTTATCAAGCAGGTTTTTCTTATCAAAATCCAATGCTGGGAACCCCTCAAATAACTATTGATCCTGTAACAGGAATGTTAAGTGGTACACCAACGATACAAGGGCGTTTTGTAGTAACTGTATGCTGCCATGAGTGGAGGAATGGTGTAAAGATCAATACCGTAAGAAGAGAGTTTCAGTTTGTTGTTACTAACTGCTCTAAAAAAGTTGTAGCAAATATTCCTCAGCTATCGGATGAGTATAATACCTATATAGTAGAGTGTGAAACTAAGACTGTAAACTTCATTAATAAAAGTACAGGTGGTTTTGCATACTCATGGGACTTTGGAGTGCCTGGTGCAACTTCAAATGATTTTCAACCAACTTATACCTACCCTGATACTGGTACATATACTGTTAAATTGGTTGTGAATGAAGGTAGCACCTGCCCTGATAGCATTGAGCGTTTGGTAAAAGTCTATCCTTCTTTTGATGTAGACTTTGAGTTCACAGGGTTGCAGTGTCCTAAATCTACAATAGACTTTTTAGACTTGTCTGCAGCAACATATAAACCTATAATCGAGTGGGATTGGCGATTTGGTGACGGCACTGTTTCTAACTCTCAAAACCCTTCCAAAGTTTTTAATATAGGAGGAGTATATCCTGTTACTTTAATTGCTAAAACTGTAAAAGGCTGTGTTGATACTGCAATAAATGAGGTGTTCATTGACCCTTTCAGTCCTTTTGCAGGCAACGATACTGTAATTGTAGTTGGTGAAAAGATAAACTTTAAGGCAGAAGGTGGTGTCGATTATAAATGGTCTCCTGCAGTTAATCTAAATACTACCATAGGAGCAAACCCTATAGGTACATATCCTAACATAGGTACGTATGAGTATGAGGTGGAAGTAAGAAGTGAATATGGTTGTGAAGGTAAAGATGATATAAGAGTGCAAGTGGTGTCTGGGCCACGTTTATTTATGCCATCAGGCTTTACTCCTAATGGAGATGGTTCGAATGATTTCTTAAG
>CAZPDA010000328.1:0-2425 GCA_964585115.1 uncultured Flavipsychrobacter sp. | reverse complement strand
AGAGAAGTTGGTACCTTATGAGGCTAACGGCTCTTCTTTTCATTATGGTGTATGGTTGCATAACAAAATATACTTCATGCGCAATCCACTTAAAGGTGATGATGAAAAAGAAAGAGGGTTATGGATGCTAGACGTTGAGCAAAATACCCTTATGCAATTGACACAACATAACTTTCACTCTAGTATGGTGAGGGCTTACAAAGGCAAGCTATATTACTTCAACAGAAATACAGCTACTTACATATATAGTTATGACCCTGCTACAGGGCAAACAGGTAAAATACCTACAGGCATATATACTGACGATACTAAAACCAGTATATACTATGTACAGGCGCTAAATGGCAAGCTGATATTCAGTATACAAGACGACTCTATTAATGGTACAGAACTATATGAATTTGACGGAGAAGATGTAAGGATGATAACAAACCTTGCCAAAGGAAAATACGATGGTGTAGGCGATATTTCTAAACCTTACAATGGTAAAATATACTTCAGCGGTAATACAGACACAAAAACAGAGCATGGCAACTTTGACCTGTATAGCTACGACCCTATCACAGAGCAAGTACTACTGGTAAAAGAGTTTGTAAAGAATAACAAAAGTGGAGGGTACCCGCATAGGTTTTATGTGGGTAACAACAAACTATACTTTACGGCAGTAGGTGCAGAAAGCCACAAACAAGTATATGAATACGATGATGCGACCAATGAGGTAACACGCCTTACCAATGTTCCTAATGATGAAAAAGGTAAGTTCTACCCATTAGCATATTACTATTGGCGTGGCAAACTGTATATAGCAGCATCGTCTGATACAGGTATATTCCCATTCAACAACGAGCAGCTTTATAGTATAGACCTTAGCCAAAAACCAACAGCAGTAAACACCGCCATCAGCACACCACAGGTAAAGGTATATCCTAACCCTGCTAATACAGAGGCAAGAGTTGATGTACAATTGCCACGTGCATCTAAAATAGTGCTTACGCTTACAGATGTATCGGGCAGGCAGGTGTATGAGCATCATGGCATGAACATTGCATTAACCCATAGCATAACCGTACCAATGAAGCAATACGCTACGGGTACATACATCTACAATATAACTAACGACCATGGTGAGCAACTGGCAACAGGGAAACTCATGAAGCAATAGGCAGATAACAATAAAGCTTTTAGTTGTAGCCATCGGTAACTTGTATTATGAAGAGCACTGCAACACTCATCATATCGCTGCTGCTGGCTACTGCTATATATGCACAGCCATTCTTAAAGCCTGAGCCACTACAGCTTGAGAAAGACCTGTCTTGTAGTAGCCCGCAACTACTAATACCCTTCAACGGCAAGTTGGTATTTACAGGCAGTCACAAAGACACCCCATACCACAAGTACTTGTTGGAGTATGATGGTGCAAACCCAGCTCATATAGTACCCGATGCAGCTATGCAGAAAAAGAACTTTCGCTTAGGGCATTTGATACATGTAGAAACACCACCAAAGGGTCAGCTTTTCTTTAAGACAAAAGACAGCACCGCATTAAGCTCAGGCATATTCGCTTACGATGGAGAAAAGATAGACCGCATACTTACCGTCAAGACCTTACCTTCTGTTATTGACTTTGGTTATGGTATCAATAATAAGATATACTACCTCTACCATCGCTACGATACCATTAAGAACAGCAAGAACCTGATGATGCTGGATCTGGAAGAAAAGACCCGTCACAAACTTACTTATTACAAGTACTTAAGAGCAATGGTGGTGAGCAATGAAAAGATATACCTGTTCGACTTTGATAGCATACGGCAGATACATTGCTACAATACCCAAACGGATAGCATTACCGAAATAGCTACAGGTATTAATGATAACGATATGCTCTTTAGCATAGCGGGGCACGCTACGGTTGGCAATACTTCTTACCTGATAATAGAAACAGCAAAGCGTGGCAAGCAGCTTTATGAGTTTGACGGAGTACATCCACTAAAGCAAATAACCCACTACCCTAAAGGCAGGCGTGTGGGTATACATAGCATATCTCCTTTGTACAACGGCAAGCTCTACTTTAGTTCCACTACAAATGACAGTAGCAAGTATGCAGACCTTTATAGCTACAGTCCCACTACGGACAAAATAGAGTTGGTCTATAATTTTGGTATGAACGGCGGTATAGCTACCAGCTTTTGCATAGCAAAGGGAAAACTCTACTTCACCGCACAAGAACAAAAGAGTGGCAGACAACTATACACTTACGATAGCACTAATAATAAAGTAATACGCATAACCAACTACAAGGACGAACGTAGCGGACTAAGTCTCTCCCCAATCAACTTGGTAGTGTTCAAAGACAGGCTGTACTTCTGCGCCTTCCCTACACAGGGCTACCATATGTATAGTGCAGATGGCATATTCATGCTAC
>CAZPDA010000327.1:0-2431 GCA_964585115.1 uncultured Flavipsychrobacter sp. | reverse complement strand
ATCCATATCTCTACTACTGTTTGCTGTGCAGATACTATGGGCACAGAATAATGACGCCTTGAAAGGCTGGGGGATAGAAGTGAACCCTTTTGTCGGGAAGATCATTAAGCATAATTATATTTTTCCTCCAGAGCCAAAGTTGATAGGCGGTGTAGATATAAACATACTGAAGCAAACAAGCGGGTCCAAAGCTTGGCAACAACAGCGTAATTACCCTTTAGTAGGTTTGGGTATTACATATATGGACTATGGTATAGATTCTGTGTATGGAAAATGTGTAGGGGTATATCCTGTATGGCAATTCCCTATTATCAAAAAGAAGAAGCTTGAGTGGACATGGCGTATGGGATTTGGTATAGGTTATGTCTCTCGTAGGTTTGAGCGCATACCTACTTGGGATACTATTAATAATCTAATTGGCAGCAGGATAAATAACTTCACGATCATATCTACAGATCTTCGCTACCATGCAAGTGATAGACTTTCCTTCCAAGCAGGGCTAACATTAACGCATGTATCTAATGGTAGTTTCAACTTGCCTAACTTAGGTATTAATACATATGGAGGGCATGTAGGGCTTCGCTATTTTCCTGTGTCATCAGAAGTAGAAAAAGTGAACAAGTCGTATGAAAGGTTAAGAAATAGATATTTGGTGCATGCAAGGTTTAGTATGGGATATAATGAGGTACAAGTACCTGACGGACCACTTTATCCTGTATACTTAGGAGCATTATATGTGAGTAGAAGATATGCGGGAAAGAATAAAGTATTTGCAGGTGTTGGTTATGCACAGTATCAGTCGGTGTACCATTTTTTGAGGAATAATGAAGTGTTGGTAGGCAAAGAAAGAGAGAACTCTTGGGAGGGGTCAATATTCATTGGTAATGAATTTTTGATAGGAAGGTTTGGTTTGCTTTTAGAGATTGGAGTGCCATTTAAGCGTACCTACCTTTCTGAAGACTTTGATATAGAGAAGCTGGGATACAAATATTACATCCTTCAAAAAGAGAAAGGCCCAATTAAGGAGCTAACTATCCATACCTTTATTAAGGCAGTTAATCTTGAGGCGTCTGTTATTGAGTTCGGAACAGGAATAGCTATTTAGTGTGACAACTTTTATAAAATGCCTAACTTGCAGTTGATTACTCGACAAAAAAAATTAAAACTCAATAGAATGAAAAAACTAATTGCAGCACTTTCTTTAGTTACAGTATTGGCTTCTTGTGGTAGCGAGCAAGCTCCAGCAGATAATGGTACGGATACTAACAATGATAATACAACAGCAGCTACTGATAACGCAAATGAGGTGAAAGACCCTATTTGCGGTATGGTGTATGATGGGACTTGGACAGAGTATTCTGTAGCAGGTACAGATACTACATGGTATTGTAGCGAAACTTGTAAGACAGCTCATCTTGCTAAGCTCGATGCTCAGAAAGCAGATGGTGCAAATGATGATAACACTAGTCATGATAAAGCTGAGCATTAGTAATACTATTGTATAAAATTATTCATAAGCGGCTTTGTGCCGCTTTTTTATTGATAATATTGTTTTAATGAAGCAGCCATTAATACAACAAACATTAGGTGACTTTGCCCTAGATCTGGGGAAAGGGAAAGGTATGACAGGCTCAGGTAGTGCTGCTGCTATGTCTTCATTGATGGGTAGTCAGTTGTTACTTTCTGTTTGTAAGATCACTCTTTCGAAAGATAGTTATACCGAGGTACATGAGTGGGTTAGCAAGCAAATACCATTCTTAGATCATAGTTGTGATACCTTATCGGTATTGATGGAAAAAGATGTTGAAGCTGTGGCTGCTTTTCTAAAGCACAATAAGCCAAGTGCAGATATGCTGGAAGCTCCATTGGGAATAGGTGTAGAGAGTATAAAAGTGTTGCCTATAGGGATAGAATTATACCATAAAGGGTATAGAATAATGAAAGGGGATACAGCTACGGCATTAGCATTATTAAGAGCCGGAGCTAGTGCTACGATGTTTATTGTAAAAGAGAACTTGAAGTTTTTAGGAAATGGAGAACAATACCAAAATGAAGTGGTGGTATTGGAAGAAAAGGCAACATTGCTTTGCCAACAAGTAGATGAGCTTTTAGTGAAAAAATAAATATTGGAGACTTAGAGCTATGGATAAGTTTTCTATATAATTTTAGTGAAACTAAAAACTATATGAAGTACTTCTGGATCTTAATGCTTTGCTCTATTTCAGTTTTTGCTCAGGACGATAATAGTGAAGGCTGGGCGGTTTTTTCAAAAGATAATTTCTCATTTGAATATCCTGAAGATTGGGATGTCGACATTTCAGGACAAATGGGAACATCTGTTATAGTACTATCGCCTCAAGAAGATGATGAAGATGAGTTCAGAGAAAATATCAATGTAATGATTCAGGATGTATCTGCTTATCCTGATATG
>CAZPDA010000326.1:0-2432 GCA_964585115.1 uncultured Flavipsychrobacter sp. | reverse complement strand
GTATATCGCATATGTGTGAAGAAAGGTTACAATAAAAAAGCCTCCTTATAAAAAAGAGGCTTTTCATTGTATATTATTTAGATGGTTATTCTCTCATCATTTCTTCAATTGTTTCTGCTATGGTCTCTGCATTAGGCTTAGAGAAGTAGTCTCCATCTGTAGCATAAGCAGGTCGGTGTGCCTTAGCTGTAATAGAGCGAGGAGCTACATCTAACCATCTGTAGCCACCTTGGTCTTCCATCACTTGTTGGAACATATATGCAGTTGCACCGCTTGGCACATCTTCATCTATGAATACGATACGATTGGTCTTCTTAAGAGACTCTAATATCTTATGTTCTGTATCGAAAGGTAGTAATGTTTGCACATCTACTACTTCGCAGCTTATACCTTGTGGCTCTAGATAGTTGGTGATAGCTTCCTCAATGATGCGTAAGGTAGAACCATAGGATACTATGGTTACATCGTCACCTTCTCTTATTACCTCTGGTATACCTAAAGGCACGGTGTATTCTCCTAAGTTGTTAGGCACTTTCTCTTTAAGGCGATAGCCATTCAAGCACTCCACAACGATAGCCGGCTCATCACTCTGTAGTAGGGTGGTGTACATACCCGCTGCCTGTACCATATTACGTGGTACACATAGGTACATACCTCTAACACTATTCAAAATAGTACCCATAGGTGAGCCGCTATGCCATATACCTTCTAGTCTGTGTCCGCGTGTACGGATGATTAGCGGGCACTTTTGACCACCACGTGTACGGTATTGCAGTGTTGCAACATCGTCACTTAATGGTTGTAAACCATATAGTAGGTAATCTAAATACTGTATCTCAGCAATTGGTCTAAGACCACGCATTGCCAAGCCTATACCTTGTCCTACTATGGTCGCCTCTCTAATACCTGTATCAGATATACGAAGGTCTCCATGCTTCTCTTGCAGGCCTGCAAACCCTTGGTTAACGTCGCCTATCTTACCCAGGTCTTCACCAAAGGCAATTACAGCAGGGTTCTCGGCAAATGTTTTATCAAAATATTTATTCAGTATCTCATAGCCATTCATCATAGCTGCATCGTCTGAATATGCTGCAGGTACCTGTTGTACTTTAGTAGCATTATACTTAGATGCAGAGTGTAGATGAGAAGAGAATACTTGCTCGTTATCATTCTTAAGCGAATCGTAGAAGTTGCGTAGGTTGCGTGCCGCATCAGAATTACCGCCGCTAAGTGCAGCTACTTTTCTTACTGTTTGCAATACATCCTTACGAATAGGCTCTTTGATAGCATTAAGCTCTTGCACCAATCCCGCAATGACCTGTGAGTTTGGTCCACCCTCAAATACCAGCTGATTACATAGCGTAGTAGCTTGTTGTATCTGAGCTTTTATCGGTGCTAAGAAGTTGTCCCAAGCCGATTGCTTAGCAGTACGTGCCATTTTCTTAGCCTCACTCTCAATGGTATTCAGTTGTTCTCCGTCTGCCAATTCATTTTCAACTATGAACTCACGAAGCTTCTTAACGCAATCCCATTCTTTTTCCCATTCAAGACGGTCTTTGCTTTTGTAACGCTCATGAGAGCCGGAGGTAGAGTGCCCTTGCGGCTGCGTCACTTCCTGCACGTGGAAGATGGCTGGGATATGGTTGTCACGCACATTGGCAATACCTTTTTGGAAGGTCTCTACCATTTGAGCATAATCCCAACCTTTTACTTTGTAAATGTTGATACCACCATTCTTATTATCCCACTGCATACCAGATAATGCATCTGATATGGAGTTCTTAGTAGTTTGATATTTTCTTGGTACAGAGATACCGTAGCCATCATCCCAAACGAATATTGCCAGAGGTACTTGTAGCACACCTGCTGCATTCACCGTCTCCCAGAAAAGCCCTTCAGATGTAGAAGCGTCACCAATAGTACAGAAAACTACCTCGTTACCCTTTTTAGTGAACTTTTCAAATCCCTCGTCCAGTACATCTACATTCCTATACATCTTAGATGCATAAGCAAGGCCCAATGCACGTACCATTTGTCCTGCAGTAGGGGATATGTCGCTTGACGATTGAGGAGCCTTTGTGAGGTCTTTCCATTCGCCATTTTCATCCAGCCAGCGCGTACCGTAGTGGCCGTTCATCATCCGCCCAACAGATGCAGGTTCTTGTTCTGCATCGGGGTTGGCATATAATTGTGCAAAAAACTTTTCAATATCACTCATGCCAGTAGCGAACATCAATGTTTGGTCTCTGTAATAACCAGAGCGGATGTCGCCCGCCTTCATACATTTGGCAGCGGCTATTTGTGCTAGTTCCTTACCGTCGCCAAAAATTCCGAATTTGGCTTTACCGGTCAATACCTCACGACGACCTATCAAACTTGCTTCTCTACTAGCTACAGCCATTTTGTAATCACTCAACACTTCTTGTTTGAAC
>CAZPDA010000325.1:0-2433 GCA_964585115.1 uncultured Flavipsychrobacter sp. | reverse complement strand
TACAAATAGTTATATCTATTATTTTTGATATCATTACTAATCTCAATAACGTTACTAATACTTCTAACATATGCTAAAAACGCAACAGAATCGTGATTTAGTCCAGGATTTTGAGTAACAATCAAACGATAGCCTGAATCAGGCACTATATTAAAGTTGAGTGTAACTGTTTGAGCTGAACTATCAGTAGTTGTAACACCATTGTACGTTTGGAGAGTAGTAAATGAAGTTCCATTATACTTTTGAAGTTCTATTGTAAACGGATCCCCTTTAGTAGATGGATAAATGTTTACAGTGCGTATTGTAGCGCGTGTTAATGTTTTAAAATCGATACCTGCATTTACATCAGTACCTGTAGTAATACTGAAGTTACTATCTAGTAACTGCTTTTCAATATCAGACTCTCTATTAGTACACGTAGTATCATATAGAGAAAGAGCATTACAATAACCATTCACAGGACTATTAGGATCTCCAGAAAAGTGACCATGAGTAGGAGGTGTATCATCTACCTCATCATCGCCAATACAGTTACCAAGCTGTGCTACCTGGCCAAGTCCCCAAGGGTGAATCAAGTTAAAAATATGACCTATTTCATGAGGTATGGTCTTATTAGTTTGTATTTGGCTAGCACTAGCGATTATACCATCTGTATATGGAGACGCTGCAGCTGAAGCCGGGAATGTAGCGTATGCAGCTACAACACCATTTGAAATACCTCTACCAATTCGCTGAATGATCCATATATTCAAATATGAATCAGGAGCCCATTGGTCATATTTAGCTTGATCATCACCGCCATTAGTTAAGTGAGATTGGCGACGAGTAATACCTGTTGTAGGTCTTCCTTGCGGATCTCTAGTAGCTAAGTGAAAAACCATTTTAGGATTACCTATATATGGCTTAAAAGGAGCGATAACATTAATTGTATCTGGATTACGTTTCATATATACTTCATTGATGTCATTCATCATTTCATATATATCATTATCAGAAACATAATCAACAGCACCATAATCATGTACTACGTGCACGACTACAGGAATGTGTAAAGTATCATTAGGGTCTGCAGTAGATTTATACTGATCTAAGTTCATCTTTTGCATCTCTGACTTAATATAAGCTTCTAATTCAGCTTGATATTGAGCCACTTGTGGATACTGATCTTTGTACTCCTGAAGCTTCTCACTAGTGATACACCATTGCGCGCTGGCAGTATTCACCAATCCAAATACTACGGACAATAAAAAAATAACTTTCCTTACCATTTTAAATATTATTCGTTATGCAAATTGAAACGTTAGCTTCAAAGATAGATATTCCTGTTAAAAAATTGCAAAGTTTTTTGTCACAGTAGTTTGATATTTCACGTGACAATTAGTTGACATATTTTATATTTTCAAAACACTTACAATAAGCGTAAAGCTCTTTCTTACAAGCAGTTTTGGCTATTACATACCCAGCAAGCATTACACGTCTAATCAAAATGAGGAATGCTTTCCGAAAGTAAAGTATTACCTTGTTATACCACCGGTTTTCATAACGAATAAAGATGCGAATATTCGATGCTCATTTCCATATCATTGACCCTACCTACCCATTGACAGCCAATAATGGTTATATACCTGCCCCATACACAGTTACTGACCATATGAATACTACTAAAGGTCTTGATATTGTAGGAGGGGTTGTTGTCTCAGGGTCATTTCAGGCATATGACCAAAATTATTTACTTGCGTCTTTACAACAGTTAGGGACCAGATACTTCGGAGTTACCAATATCCAACCTAATATCAGCAAAGAAGAACTAGACCTATTGAGTAAGGAGCGTATTGTTGGTATTCGCTTCAACTTAAAGAGAGGAAATTTAGACCAACTCAGATACATCACACGAATATCTAACGAACTCTATGATAAATATAACTGGCATACAGAGCTTTATGTAGACAACAAAGACTTACAGGGGCTTACCTCTATTCTTAAGACCATTCCTGATTTTTCAATTGACCACTTAGGTTTATCAAAAGAAGGGCTGAACGACCTATACTATTGGGTAGAAAGAGGCGTTAAAGTTAAAGCTACGGGGTTCGGCAGACTGGACTTCTCTCCTATCCCTGTCATGAAACTAATAAACAGCATCAACCCCAAAGCACTACTATTTGGTACTGACCTCCCATCTACCAGAGCTAAAACACCCTTCACTCAAAAAGATGTGGAGTTAATTAAAGAAAACTTTTCTATTGAAGAGTTAAAACGTATACTCTATAGCAACGCTTCTGAGTGGTATAATAAGACGAGATCATAATAATAAAAAAAAAGCCACTTTCGTATGAAGTGACTTTTTTCGTGCCCCAGGCGGGACTTGAACCCGCACGGGCATTGCTGCCCACAGGATTTTAAGTCCTGCGTGTCTACCAATTCCACCACCAGGGC
>CAZPDA010000324.1:0-2442 GCA_964585115.1 uncultured Flavipsychrobacter sp. | reverse complement strand
CAGTTAGTTTGATCAGTGTATCATCTTGTAGCAAACGCGTACTAAAAGGCGAAGGTCCTATTATTACTGAAACCAGGTCGCTTGCAGATTTTGACCAGATATATTGTAACGGGAGCATTGACCTTGAAGTGGTTGCATCTAATAGAGATGAAGTGACCATATCAGGTTATCAAAACCTTGTTCCGGCATATAGAACTGACGTTAGCTCCGGCAAACTGTATTTGGAGTATGATGATGAATATATAAACATAAGGCATGACAACCTTAAAGTAACAGTATATACTACAGGTTTTGAAAAACTAAAACTTAGTGGCTCAGGAGATGTGGCCATAAGGTCTGGCATCAATTCTGACTATATGAACATACAGATCAGTGGTTCTGGAAATGTAAGACTGACACACAACACGTTCAAGACCCTTATTACAAAGATCAACGGTTCTGGAAATATATATGCGCGTGATGCTGATGCAGGTGAAGTTTATGCAACAGTATCAGGCTCAGGAGATATTGCCGTAACAGCATTAGATCTGTTAGATGCTAGAATCAGCGGTTCAGGAGATATCGATTACTGGGGTAACCCTGCTTCTGTAACTGTAGATATTTCAGGATCTGGCAGAGTAAGGAAACACTAATTTCAGGGGTGTTTCTGCGATAGAGAAGGGTGCTTTCCAGCACCCTTTTTTTATTGACTATAAGTGGTAAAATATCTTAGCTATTACCTGTAGCATTCCCTTTCTTAATTACTTGTGTTGCAGTAGCAATAATGCTTGAAATATCTGCCATGTTAGAAGGTATGATCATTGTATTATTCTCCTTAGCTAGATTACCGAACTCATCAATATACTGCTCAGCAATACGAAGGTTCACTGCATCTTGTCCGCCCGGAGCATTTATAGCCAATGCTATCTCACGGATACCTTTTGCTGTTGCTACAGCTACAGCTTCTATCTCTGCCGCGCTACCATCTGCTTCGTTTATGCGTCTCAACTTTTCACCCTCAGAACGTGCAATAAGTTCTTGCTTTTCACCTTCTGCACGGTTGATACGTGCTTGCATATCACCTTCAGAGTTTGCAATGTTCGCACGCTTTTCACGCTCAGCTCTCATTTGCTTCTCCATCGCATCTTTGATGCTCTGTGGCGGAGTAATATTCTTCACCTCATAGCGGGTAACTTTCACACCCCAAGGGTCAGATGCACGGTCTACAGCATCTACAATGATACTGTTCATTGCTTCACGCTCTTCAAATGTTTTATCCAGCTCCATCTTACCAATGATACTACGCATAGTTGTTTGTGCTAACTGTGTAGCTGCAAAGCGATAGTTATCGATACCATAAGATGCTTTTTGAGCATCCATTATCTGTAGGTACAATACTCCATCTACCTCTACAGAGATGTTGTCTTTTGTGATACATACCTGTGCTGCTACGTCCATCACCTGCTCTTTTAAGACATGCTTATAAGATATCTTATCAACGAACGGAATGATGATATGAAAACCTGCCAGCAGTGTAGCACGGTACTTACCAAAGCGCTCAACAATATATGCCGAACGTTGTGGTACGATCTTGATGGTAGACAGGAAAATAAAGATGGCCAATACGACCAATCCCAGAAAAATAATTGTGGTTGCGTTCATACTTTATAATATAATTAGAGAAAATAGTGACTACTGTATAGGCTCTACAAATAACCTTACGCTCTTATAGCCGGTTATTTTTAATAGCTGTCCTTCTTTTACAGGGTGCTTTGTAATAGCTTCCCAATCGCTGCCTTTAAAAGACACCTTACCAAGCTCACCTACACCAAAGCTTTTGATAGCGGTTGCTGTTTTGCCGATATACTCATCTTCAAGCCCATCGCCCTGTACAAATAGGTGATCCATATACCTTTTCTTCAACACACGGCGTAGTAATGCCAAGCTAATAATGGAACTTATGAGAAATATAGCCAACTGTGCATTGATACCTACATCTACAAACAGACACACAAGTGCAGTGACCCAAGCACCAACGCCAAAGAAAACCAATACCAAACCAGGTACTGCGAATTCCAGCAGAATAAGTACTAAGCCTATTAAAAACCAAATTGTCTCAGATTGTAGGAAAAAGTCTTTCAATGATAAAAATTTAGAACTCATGGAATTTACGAAAAAAAACTTACATTTCCAAGGTTAAATCATTGTAAAGCAACTAGTTTTGCTAAACTATAATATATATACATCTTTGCATCATGCAGTTGCATTTACTAGATGACACACTACGTTTTCCTGACGTTGAAGATGCACTACCCGATGGACTATTGGCCATAGGTGGAGACCTTAGTACCGAAAGGTTGATACATGCATATCGACAAGGCATATTCCCATGGTTTGACGACGATACTCCTATGTGGTGGAGCCCTGACCCTCGCTTTGTGCTGTTTCCTGATGAGCTTAAAG
>CAZPDA010000323.1:0-2446 GCA_964585115.1 uncultured Flavipsychrobacter sp. | reverse complement strand
AATTGATATGATGAGACGTTATAACAATATGAGCTTTCGCAAAATAGCACTAATCTTTTCTATAGTACTACTTCCTTTTTTATCGAAGGCTCAGAGCTACTATGTTGAAGATTATAACCTATTTCATGGTGCTGTAATTGCCGGAGGGAACTTTACGCAGATAGATGGCGATAATTTTGCGGGCTACAGAAAGTCTGGTCTTAATGTTGGTGGCGCGGTTTATATGTACCTAGATAAAAATATTGCATTGTCTTTAGAGATGCTGTATAGTGAGAAAGGATGTAAAACCACAGATAAAGATAGACGCCAAGTAGCTAATGGGGTAGTGGTAACGAAGTATAACCTTAATATCAACTATGCGGATATACCGTTAATGATCCACTATTTCATACCTCAGAAGTCGCACTTTGGGGCAGGGTTTGCATTGGGCAGGGTTATTAGCTCAGAGCAGACAATAGAAGCAGAACCAAGCATGAGTATTTTTAGTGAAGGTTATTATCGTAATTATGACGTAAGCTTTTTGGTGAATAGTAATTTAAGAGTGTATAAAGGATTGTTTGTTAATGTTAGGTTTCAGTACTCATTGGCAAACATTGCTAAGAAAGATATTGTTAACCAATCTCCTGTATTCGGTAGAGCACAACAGGCAAATAATGTTTGGACATTTCGTTTAATGTATATGTTTGGTATTAAAGACAATTAGAAATAGATAAAAATAACTAATGATAGCACCGCTTAGATATATAACGCTAATAGTAATTGCCACATTCTTTGTGCAAAATGTTTCGGCGCAGAGTAGTGGACTTTTTCAATTAGAAGATAAGAACTTCTACGGTGGGGTAGTGCTTGGTGCCAATATGTGTACTGTAGATGGAGATGGATACGGAGGTTATCATAAAGTTGGGTTTAACGCCGGTGGCATTGTATATGTAAAGTTTGTAAAAAACTTCTTAGGAAGCATAGAACTACTATATACACAAAAAGGTAGCAGGGGTGTAAATGCTACTGAATATAGCAACCTGGGGCCTGGGTTTGAAAAGTATTACTTAGACCTGAACTATGTTGAAGTACCGTTGGTGCTACACTATGCACTTACTACTAAGTGGCACCTTGGGGCAGGTGGAGCTTATGGAAGGTTGATAAATAGTAAAGAGGATGCATATGCCGCGGTACCTATATATTTGAAGGAAGAGGATCACCCTTTTAAGAAGGAAGATTTGAGCTTAATTCTTCATTTAGGTTTTCAGTTTGGTAATGGTATTTTTATTACCGGTCGTTATCAGCGATCTATTGCAACTGTTCGAGATCCGCTATATGTACCTATCGGATTTGGTGGGGGAAATCAATATAACAGTATATTCAGCTTTAGACTAATGTACCTGATCCCTTAGTCTCCGCCAATGATGGAAATAACAGGTGGGTTTTCCTGAACATCTTTTAAGTCTTTATCCAGATCTTCTGCTGATTTATTTGCCTCTGTGTAGGCCTCTTTTTCATTCAACAATTTGCCTAGGCTACTATCTTTATCCGTTGCTTTTGCAACTGCATTGCGTAGCTCTCGAACATTTTTTGAAATGTTTTTCAAGTCGGCAACTATCGTTGTTTTAGATGCTTCTTTGGTGTTCTTCTCCAGCTCACGCAGTGATTTTGAAGTATTAGCTGCATCTGCCGCCATCTCACGGGCATTCAGCTCGGTATTTCTAATGGAAATAACTACATCGTCAGCTTGCTCATTCCATTGGTTGGTATTGCTTTGATAGCGTTTCATATCTTTTTCAAAAAGAGCAATACGTTTTATCATATCAGCCACTAAGCCATTTCTAATCTGTTGCCTTATTTCAGATAAGTTACTATCGGCTTCGGCTATGGTGTATTTGGCACTGGCTGCAATTGTGGCTACTTGGTCAGACATATCTAATATGCTGGTATCGTACATCGCTATCATAGTGTCTTTCTGTCCCAATATCCGATTCCCTTCTTTTTCTTGGATAGTGATAGACATACTGCCGTTAAGGCTAGGTGCAGATAGAAGAGCGATGGTACTATCGGTAATTTTCACCTTCTTTAAAATAGCCATTGTTACCTGTACGGGGCTATTGTTATTATTGATCTCAACGTCTGTTACATAGCCTACTCTTACACCATTTATTTTTATGGGAGTAGATGGCTGCAAGCCATGCACATCATAATAAAAAGTTACATACTCGTAGTAGTTGCTCACTACATAGCTATACTGATAGATATAATAGCCTGCTACTAATACGGCAACAGTTATTAAGCTACTAAGCCAGGTTTTTTTGTTCGGAGCTTTCAAATACGAAGTGTTTTAGCAAAAGTACTGATAATAAAGCTTATGCCTCATCTTTCTGGAAATAGCTGATATCGGCAAGACGTTCCCCACCTTTAATACCAAAGTCCAAAGTACGTATTGGGAAAGGTATGGTAA
>CAZPDA010000322.1:0-2528 GCA_964585115.1 uncultured Flavipsychrobacter sp. | reverse complement strand
GATTGCAGAGTTCAATAACAACTTTGAAAACTTCCAAGATAGAGATACAGTACTTCTTGGTGCTTCTACCGACAGTGAGTTTGTACACCTAGCATGGCGTAAAGACCATGAGGATCTTCGCGATCTTAAGTTCCCAATGATCGCTGATACTTCTAAAAGCCTTGCTGACGAACTAGGTATACTAGAAGCAAATGAAAAGATTGCTTACCGTGCTACATTTATCATTGATCCTGAAGGAGTTGTACGTTGGTTAAACATTAATGATTTGGGTGTAGGTCGCAACGTTGATGAAGTATTGAGAGTATTGGATGCGTTACAAACAGATGAGCTTTGCCCGTGTAACTGGAATAAAGGTGAGAAAACTTTAACTGCTGAGCTTCAGGAAGCTTAATCGTAAAGTGTAAATATTATAAACATAGATCCACTCCTTCAGTAATGTGGGAGTGGATTTTTTGTAAGCATAAATCAAAGTAATTATGTTGATAGATACGGTAAAGAGTATGTTTAATGATCTGCATATTGATGCTGATCACACAAGTGTTGGTTTCGAAAAACTTTCTGCGGTAGATAGCAGGTACTTAAGAGACTTGAAGCTGAATGTTGCAGGGGTATTGAAAGCAAAGAATATAGATAAAAAAGAAGCAGCTTTATTAGCGTTATCAGTAGCCATAAACGAGAAAAGTAATATTCTTATCTCTGCTTTTGAGCAGTTGGCTAGAAATGAAGGTGCAAATGATGAAGAGGTAGCTGAAACGCACGCTTGTACCTCTTTGATGAACTTCAATAATGTTTTTTATCGTTTTCGCCATTATATGGATGGTGTAGATTATTATAATAATACACCTGCAGGGGTACGTATGAGCGTTATGATGAACCCTGTAATGGGTAAGCAGCTATTTGAACTAATGAGCTTGGTAATATCTGCACTAAACGGTTGCCAGCGTTGTGTTGTGTCTCACGAACACTCTGTTAAAGAGCATGGTGCTAGTGAAGCAAAAGTGTATGATGCTGTACGCCTGGCCGGCGCTATCAAAAGTTTAGCTGTTATTGCCTGATATTAGTCGGCAATAGGAAAAAATACAGTAAAGGTGCTTCCCTTACCGGGAGCACTTTCTACTTTTATCTTACCTCCATGGGCTTCAACTGTCGCTTTTACATAGCTAAGACCAAGCCCGAATCCTTTTACATCATGTCGGTTTCCTGTATGTGCTCTATAGAATTTCTCAAATACTCTGGCTTGAGTATCTCTATTCATTCCAATACCATTATCTTTTACCTTGATAGCAAGCATCCCTCTGGATACAGCTGTTGATATCTTGATCAACAGGTTTTCTTTAGAGTATTTAATGGCATTATCCATTAGGTTGAATATGATATTGGAGAAATGCACCTCGTCAGCCTTAATAATGTGTTTTTCTGCATCTAGCTCTAGTTCTAGCTTCCCGTTTTTATCCAGTATTTGTAACGATAAATTATCTGCTACTTTGTTGATAATATCGTGAGCATTAAGCTCCTGTAGTTTTAGCTTGATATCCTGTTTCTCGATACGAGCAGCTTGAAGTATTTTCTCTACCTGCTTGTTCATACGCTTATTCTCATCCTTGATCATCCCACTGTAATACTTGATCTTATCAATATCATGTATCACTTTTTGATTGGTAAGCGCATCAATAGCTAAGGATATAGTGGCTAAAGGAGTTTTTAGCTCATGTGTCATGTTATTAATGAAATCAGACTTTATTTCAGAAAGGTTCTTTTGATTGAACATAGTTCTGATTGTAAGCGCAAAGGCTGAAATAATAATACAAGTAAAGACGATAGATGCAAATATGTACCAGCCCATCTGCTGTGTTACAGACTGTTTATCATCTTTGATGTAGAGATGAAGGGTTTCAACAGCCATACCGCTTTCCGGGGTTAATAATATTTCTCTTGATACACCATAATGTTCTTGGAGGAAGTTTCCGGATATCTTTATCGGCATCCGGAATATATTGGTAATAGCATATTCAAAATCTTCTTTGATATTGTACTTCCTGAGTGACTTTTCTATTATCTGATAAACTTCATCATCCGTTAAAAAGAGTACGGAGAAATCTTGTAAGTAGTGTTGTCTGGAGTCTTCACCATAAAATCCGATATGTCCGCTCTTGATCAAAAACAACTTGTAGCAAGACTCTTTGATCTGCGATACAGCATGATTCATGTCCATAGTATGCTGCTGTTGGCGTAGGCGCGTAGCGTTCCTGATCCATGATACCTGAATAAAAATGATACCTAGAACCGATAGGGTGATAAGAACAACTATTAACGGGAAAACTCTTTTCATGCTATTGCCAAAGTTACAGACACAATACGGGTCGAAATGTACAAAGTTATATGCTTTAACGCTGATTTAACTACATTTTTCGATACTAATAGGGATAAGCCAACTGCAACCAACCCACCAGTTAGACTGCAACCCAGTGGTCTATACATTGAAATGTGAATTTTTTCGCCATTATCGTTTCTTTAGCTGTTGCTGGTCT
>CAZPDA010000321.1:0-2528 GCA_964585115.1 uncultured Flavipsychrobacter sp. | reverse complement strand
TAGTTAGGCTGTGCATTAGCGCCATACTTTGATGCTTGGATGTCGGAGTTACGTTGTCCTAATGTAGTTACTGTTTTCTTAAGGTAATCAGAATGGTATTGCTCGTCCTCAGGTATCTTCACCCCTTGAGCATCACAATACAAAGAAGCAACAATGAAATCTTCTTTCATTCTCTTCATCACCTGAGGGTCAGACCATACCTGCCCTTCCATCTTACGACAGTTGATACAGTTAATACCTGTAAAATCTAGCATAATAGGCTTGCCTGTAGCTTTAGATGCTTGTATTGCCTCGTCATAGTCGTAGTAAGACACTAAGCCAAACTTAACAGCAACCTCTGGCTCGTATATCTTCATGTCAGCAACATACCTGGTTGGTCCGTCCCCACTGTGTTCACCACCATGTGTAGCAGCTACATTTCCACCACCTGACCCAAGCACGAAGTCTTGGGTACCCATTGGCGGTACGAATGCACTAAGTCCTTTCAACGGAGCACCCCACATACCCGGGGTCATATATACCGCGAATGAGAAACACGCGATCGCCAAGAATAATTTGAATATGGATACGTACTCCTGACCAAACATATTCTTAGGGTTTGCATCATCATGAGACATTTTCAGCTTACCTAATAAGTACAAGCCAAGTAGTACAGAAAGTACTATCCAAAGAGCTATGAACACTTCTCTATCTAGTATTCTCCAACCCATTTGCAGGTCAGCATTAGATAAGAACTTCAGTGCAAGCATTAACTCTATGAAACCTAAAGTAACCTTCACCTGATTCAACCATCCGCCGGACTTCGCTATGTTGTTCAATAGACCAGGGAATACTGCAAACAGCGCAAACGGCATTGCCAAACCTATTGAGAAGCCAAGCATACCTAAGATAGGACCTTGGAAACCGCCCTTAGCAGCTCCTACGATAAGTGGTCCTATGATAGGCCCTGTACAAGAGAATGACACGATAACTAATGTTAGTGCCATAAAGAAGATACCTATAAGGCTTTTTGTATTTGCCTTAGCATCGGTCTTGCTGGTCCAAGAAGAAGGTAGTGTTATCTCAAATGCACCTAAGAAAGAGATACCGAATATTACAAATATTGCAAAGAAGATGATATTTGGTATCCAGTGTGTAGATAGTACATTAAGCGTATCTGCACCAAAAATTGCAGATATAGCTACACCTAGCGTAGTGAAAATAACAATGATAGAACCTGAGTATAACAGGGCATTCTTAATACCTTCTGCACGAGTCTTACTCCTCTTGGTAAAGAAGCTAACCGTAATAGGTATCATAGAATAGACACATGGCGTAAGTACTGCAAGCAAACCGCCAACAAGTGCCAAAAAGAATATGGTAAGTAGTGACTTTTGCTGGTCTTTTTTCTCAGCTACGGTCGCGACATCAGTTTTTTTTTGTGTATCTCCTGAAGTGCTTACTGTAAAGTCTTTTGTAGTAGGAGGAAGACAGGTCTCATCGTTACAGGTCATATAGTTATACTCCCCTTTGATGGTGGTCACCCCATCTGGCAACTCTATAGTTTGTATATAGTCTACATCCTTGTAGTAATGAACCGTACCTATATCTTCAATGGTCTCATCTATTACTTTACCTTCTTCTCTTGGGTCTCCTATCAGTTTTGCTTCAGGAGTTTTAGAGAAGTCGAATGAGGGAGGCAGGAAACTACCATCACCCCCGGGGTCTAATGAGTAGATATGCCAACCATTATTTACATGACAATGAAAAACGACATCGTATTTATTACCATCCAATTTCTTTACTGAAAACGACCACTCCGTAGGGTCTTCTATCATTTGTGCATTGGCACTAAACGTAAAAACTGTTGCCAGTATTATCAGCAAGAATGCCTTTATCGTTCTTATCATCATTTTAGCTTTTCTCAATTACTAGATACGTTCAAAACGTTTTCAGTTGGTTCTAACACATAACATTAGGAAACCCTTAGCATATTAAAACCAGATTAAAACAGCGGCAATATAATAAAAATTAGTTCGCCTGTATCAGAGCCTCCAGTATCGCTCTTCCGTCAACATTGTGTAACTCGTTAGAGCAAGCACGCTCTGGGTGAGGCATCATACCAAATACATTTCTGCCTTCATTACAAATACCTGCTATATTAGCTACCGCACCATTAGGGTTGACGTTAGTGTCTATATTTCCTTGCACGTCACAATACTTAAAGAGTATCTGACCGTTACTTTCTAATTTCTCTAAAGTAGCATTATCAGCGTAGTATCTACCCTCACCATGTGCTACAGGTATATTCAATACTTTATCTCCTACATTCTTACCTATGGCATTGGTATCAGAAGCAGACTTAAGGTATACATTCTTACACACGAACTTCTGATGGTCATTCAGTAACAGTGCTCCCGGCAATAAGCCAGACTCACATAGTACCTGAAAACCATTACATACACCCAGCACTTTTCCTCCTTCGTTAGCAAACTTCACCACCTGCTCCATAATAGGGCTGAACCTTGCGATGGCTCCACATCTCAAGT
>CAZPDA010000320.1:829-2539 GCA_964585115.1 uncultured Flavipsychrobacter sp. | reverse complement strand
ATTTTATTATCTTAAATACAACTCAAAAAATATATTATGTATATAGATCAACCTGTATTGTTACTATCCATGCCCCAAGGTGCTGAAGTATTCGCCGGGCTTACTGTTGCATTTATCGTAATGGGTATCGCTCTGATTCCTATTATTTTCTTTTTACTGACGCTACAAAATACATTGAAAGCCGTATCTCCACAAAACCGGGAAATGCCTCCCGGACAAGTATGGCTGCAACTGATCCCGGTATTTCACTATGTATGGCAATTTATCAATGTCTATAACATAGCCAAATCTTTGGAGAAAGAGTACAGATCAAGAGGGATACAAACAGAACCCAAACCTACCTATAACATAGGGTTAGCATACTGTATACTAGTATGTTGTTCTATTATACCTGTCATCAACTTATTTACAGGGTTGGGTGCTTTTATTTGCTGGATCATCTATTGGGTACAGGTAAATAATCATAAAAACAAGCTGGCACAATTACCTAATACAGCACAGGGTGAGAACAGTGCTATTTTTGGGACACCCGCTTAGCAATGCATTTTCATATAAAATAAAAGAGCCGCTAGTTAGCGGCTCTTTTATTTTATGGTTTTAAGTATAAGTCGAAATAATCGGTGATCTTTTGCATCAGGTGTACCCTATCCTTTCCACGAACATTGTGCGGATGTCCAGGATATACAAAGTAATCAACCTGTGTATTCTCATCCACACTCTTTTTGATAAGCTTGATGGAGTGTTGCCATACTACTACATCATCGTCCGTACCATGTATCATCAAGAGTTTACCTTTTAGGTTATCCACTTTGGTAAGTAAATTGTTTTCTGCATAACCTTCCGGATTTTCTTGAGGTGTATCCATATAGCGTTCTGTATACATCACCTCATACATGCTCCAATCAATTACCGGACCACCAGCAACGCCTACTTTAAACACGCCCGGATGACGCAACATAAGCGAGGTAGTCATGAAACCACCAAAGCTCCAACCATGCACTCCCATTCTATTGTTATCTATAAACGGTTGAGATTTTAGATAATCCACACCTACCAGTTGGTCTTCCATTTCTACTTTACCAAGATGTCTAAATGTTGCTTGTTCAAACTCACGGCCTCTGTTATCACTACCTCTTCCATCCATGGTAAATACAACATAACCATGCTGTGCCAAATATTCGGACCATAAGTTACGGCTGGCTGGATAACTATTCTTTACCAGCTGAACATGAGGACCGTTATATAGATAAACAATAACCGGATATTTATTACGAGGGTTAAATCCGATAGGCAATATTAAACGGCCGTATAGCGGTGTACCATTACTTGCCGGTAGTACGATGTCTCTCACTTCCGGACGCTCGTAGGGAGAAAGCGGATCAGGAGATACGATGGCAGTATATTCATAATCATTTCTACCTGTACCTCTTACTACTGTGTGCTTCGGTACATTTGCAGAACTGTATTCATCTAGTATATAATCGCCACCTTCACTAACGGATACATAGTGGTTCCCTTCTTCTTTATCAATACGTTTCATTCTGCCATTGTCCCAATCTAAGGTATATGTATTGCGGTCAAGCGGAGATTCTTTTGATGTAGAGATGATCAATTGGTGAGCATTTGCATTAATACCATCGATCTCGTTTACCACCCATTCGCCCTTGGTCAACTGGCGGATCATGTTACCTTTTGTATCATATACATACA
>CAZPDA010000320.1:0-819 GCA_964585115.1 uncultured Flavipsychrobacter sp. | reverse complement strand
AAGTGCATAAAACCATCTCTTTGGCTCCACCAGATAAACTTGTCTTTCTCACCAGGTAAGAAAGTAAGTTGATGCTGCGGTTCCACATATTTAGGGTGCGATTCTTCAAATAGCGTAGCCACTTTTGCCCCTGTAGCTGCATTATATTTATTCAGCCACATATGGTTTTGCTCCCTATTCAGTACAGCAATATATAAGTACTCTTCATCAGGCCCCCACGTAACACAAGTAAGATATTGATCCAACGGACCTTCTGTTTTTATTTCCGTAGTAGCACCTGTCGTAGGATTGAACACACGCACCTTGACATGATGAGAAGTACCGCCAGCCATAGGATATTTGATATTATTGACCTTAGCAGGAGTAACCGACCAATCCACAACAGGGTAATCATTCACCATGGTTTGATCCATATGGTAGTACGCTATATAATTGCCCAGAGGAGATAAGAATATACCACCATCTATACCAAATTCATTACGGTGTACCGATTGACCATTGATCACATTCTCATCTGCATCGTTGGTCACTTGCCTTTGTTTCCTGTCTCTATCTACCAACCATAAATTATTCTTTACAGTATAGGCTACATTGAGGTGCTTATCTACTTTTATGTTCTCCGCATCTTCCGGCAACTCTATCCAATCAAACCAACGGAAACCACCACCTGTGTTTACCCCCTGCACAAGGGTATTGCCATCTTTATAATAGACCAGCCCCTTATCTATCCAATCGATGCTCGGCAAAGACTAACGAACCTCATTACCACTTTTACCATTATTTATCTCAGAAAGGAGCAGAACGGTATCTGCTGTTGCA
>CAZPDA010000319.1:0-2542 GCA_964585115.1 uncultured Flavipsychrobacter sp. | reverse complement strand
GTGCATATACGAATAGTAGCCCTCCATCTCCCTGTACCTCTATTCCTAAATTTGTAAGGTGAAAGAATATAGCACCACTTATAGTGCCTAAGGCTAGTATAGCTCCCCATGCGGTAGTACGTGGAATTAGTATGAGTATAGATGCAATAAGCTCTACTACACCACTACCTATGCGTCCCCAAGGCTCCATACCAACCTTAGTAAAGATATAGACGCTTTCAGGCGCAGCTGAGAACTTGAAGAAGAGTGTTTGTAGCATGATAATAGCAGCTACTAAGCGTAGTGCCCACAGAAATACTGCTTTTAGTTTCATAGAGCTTCTATTTGTATATGTTTAATAATTGAACCATAGCAATTATTAGAAACAATACTCCTGTCAGCACTAATATCATCTTTCTGTTTCGCTGCATATACGTAGCCATTCTAACGCCAACTAGTATAAATATCAATAAGGCAAAGCTTGTACCTAAACCAGCACTTAAGGTAAAAGTGTTGTAGTATATGTTTCCTGTTTGCATCCACCCTTGGGTTATTAGGTATATGGCCCAACCTCCCCAATAGGGTATCTGTATAGGGTTGACGGCACTCATGCCAATTCCTAACAAGAAACGATCGATATTATTATCAATTAATACATTCTTAGCTTCATTTTTCTTCTTAGATGCACCATAAAAGCTACCTAGAGCCAATGCTATAAGTAGTACTACTGTTAGCCATTGTAAGTTTTTGAAAATTAATTGATTATCTGTTACATAGCTAATAGTATATAGTGTTATTCTTAAGTATAACATCTCTATTAATACGACACCTATAGAGAACTTAAGAGCTTGTTTAAGCGGCTCTCTAGACGCTATATGCATAGCTGTGATATTTAGGTTACCTAGAGGTAGGGAACCTGACATGCTTACCAATATGCCTGATAGTATGGTGGAGATGATGGGATGCATTACCAAGTATGTTGGTTGAGTTGCTTTAATATCTTTTTGAAACTACGCTCATCCTTTCTGACAGCTATAAAGCTATTGAATTTTACGCCAAGCTTTCGGTTGGCTTTAGATATCTTGTATAGGATGTTCCAATGTTGGATGATGATTCGCCATGCATCTGTAATAGAATGCTTAGGGTCATATATATGGGTTGGCTCACTACCACTACCATTCAGCTCTATAATGGATAGGTTTTTACCTTCTTCCAGGTCTTCCCAAGTATTGTAGCGTATGTCCAATCTGCCGTAGTAAAAGCCATCTACCTGACGACATATCTTGTCTATTGTATCTGTAAGCTTGTCTGTTATTTTATGGCTAATGTCTGTGAATTTACTACCTCTTGCATGATTGCCATAAGGTATCAATACCATTGACTCTCCTTTAGGCAAAACGTGATGAATACGAGTAGGGTATGTTTGTCTAACTTGTTCTAATTGAAGGAGGTATCTATCGTTACTTAATACAAGTTCTTCAATCGTGCTTTTGCCATTACCTACTATCACTACCTGTTCTTTAGCCACAATGCCGGATATATGTCCTTTGTCACTATTTGGCATACGCCAATAGAATATACCTACCTCATTATCATATGGTATGTATTCCTGAATGAGGAAAGGAACAGGCATTTTCTTTGTATAGTCTTCCAGTTCTTCAGCTGAGTTTATCTTCTTTACTGCTATTCCTTTTTCCCCGTAGTCAGGCTTGGCTATAAGAGGGTAGGTCAGCTTGCTATTTGATATTAAGTATTGTATATCAATGTTTTGCTTGTCCTTGTTGAAGTGTATTGTAGATGGGTATGTGTTAGAAGGAAGCAATTTATAAACATCATATTTGCTTTCCATTATGTAGCCTCCATTCTTAATAGAGGGGTTAGCAGTTGTTAGAAAATCAATACTGCCAGACTTGATACTCAACCATAGCCAATAAGGATACAGTGGTAAGTACACAATGGTACTATTCCAATATTCCCAATACCTTAAACGTATAAAGAACTTGCGAAGAAAGTAGCTCTTCATTTATTTTATGTGTTGTTGTCATCCGCAAACATCCAGCCGTTAATGGTCTGTTCTCCATTTATTAGGTCGTGATAATACATTACAGAACGTTCTTCAGATATTTCAATACCTGTAATGCTAAGTGTGCGTAAACGACCACCACGTTTCATACTGAGGTTAATGCGTTCGTCTCCTTCTCCACCATGTTCATGAAAGTCTCTAATAGATTCACCTGTTATCTCTTTACCTTTTTGAGACTTTAACCAGTTGTTGAACCAGTTTTGTCTCTGTGCTATCATTTTATCATCGTATAGCGTAACAGATGACCAAATGTGAGGAACGTCTGCGGGTAATGATTTTACAAACTTCTCGTACTCGTCCCATCTTAATTCCCAAAGAGTGGCATTATGTTTTAGCCAAACTATAAGTGTAAATGGCTCAATGTTATCCAGCTCTATCTCGTTGAATTTATCAACAGGATTGTCAGAATCGAAAATGTCTAAGAATATAAGTCCTCTACTTCTTCTATAGTCGGGCTTAGAAATATGTGGAATAAAGGCA
>CAZPDA010000318.1:0-2550 GCA_964585115.1 uncultured Flavipsychrobacter sp. | reverse complement strand
CACCCCACACAGATCCTACGCCTCTGTGGTAAATTCTCTATATTAATATATTGCTTTATAGACTGTAATAGGTACTAGCAAATCAGTAATATTTTTTTGATAAACGGTTTTCTATAAAAAACGTTTATCTTTCATCGCATGGATATAAAGCATCCGCCACATATCTCTGATATAACCAAAAGCAGGTATAGCAAACGTTTTATTCACCTGCTCATTAGTTTATTGACCTTACTGTTCGGCTCACTTTTTATACCTGATGAGTTTACCGTTTATTTATCACCAATATTTCTTTTACAGTTTACCTTTACGGGGCTAATACTATTTAGAAACCATAGACGGGTCATATACAGGCTTATTGTAGTTATAATACTCTTCTTGCTACTGTTTGAAGGATTAAAGTTTACATCCTTTAGTTCTAGATGGGCAACATTACTAGCAGACCTTACTTATGTCATCTATTTTGTGATAACCGCTTTAGAAGTATTTAGGCAAATATTATTAGCTCGTAGAGTAGATTTCAATATGGTTGCAGGTGCTTTTTGTGGCTTTATTATGCTGGCGATAATTGGTAGTTTTTCACTCAGTATCATTGAGGTTACATCACCCGGATCATTCTCAGGTATCAATCTGGATAATTTCCAGGCTACCTTTCAGGACCTTATCTATTATAGCTTCGTATCCATACTGACGATTGGCTATGGAGACATACTACCTATTAGCGATACGGCACGAAAGGCGAGTGTATTGCTAGGTATAGTAGGTTACTTCTACAATATCTTTGTAATAGGTATCACCATATCAAAATTCATGATGCAGAATAATTATAGCCAAAAGAAAGATAACACCAATCAGTAGTATTTAGGCTCTAGTCGTAGGTAGTTGTATCTACCTATAGTAAGTAGATAGATGATCCACACAACACCTATAATACTCAAAGCTGCCATAGCATAATGCAGTAGCTCAATAGAGAATATAGCATCTGATATCATAAAGGCCATCATTATAACTACTAATAGAGAAAGATATTTAGCACCTTTATACCCTCTTAGGTATAATACTTGTTCGTCATCGTTCTTAGCATCTACAGTATACTCCTTACTGCCACACCAGTCTATCTTTGCTTTTACAGTGTGCTGCCCTTCTTCTACGTCATATTCAATACTTTCACCTTTATTTATATTCCCTACATATTCACCGTCTATGTATATCTTAATTGCGCGGAAGTAGTTTGCATATTCGTTAGACCTTTCGATAGTAATTTTTGCCATAGAGTTATAGTTATTCGGTAAAATGTTTCGTTCAAGAGCTATCTTATATATTTAGCCGAACGTTTTTATTATCATAAATATACAAAAGGTTAGATTTTGGAGCTAGAACATAGCCTACTGCAAATAAAAAAGTGGAAGGCTATCCTTCCACTTTTCAATGTTTTAAGTACGAACTATACTAGCCTTGCATTTGTACTACTTGTGTAGGCTCTACATTAGCATTCCTCATAGAAACGTTACGCGCAACATTGCTCGCCAGCTCCATAAATATAGGTCTTGCAGGGTTTGCGTCGTCTAGTACTGCCGGCAATCCCTTATCACCACCTTCACGTATTCCTTGTATCAAAGGTACTTCTCCTAAGTATGGCAGCTCAAACTGCTCTGCCATTTGCTGTGCACCACCTTTACCAAATATGTAGTATTTATTATCAGGCAGTTCTGCAGGTGTGAAGTATGCCATGTTCTCCACCATACCCAATATCGGGATATTGATCTGTGGCTGTTTGAACATCATAATAGCTTTCTTAGCATCTGCTGCGGCTACCGGCTGAGGAGTAGACACCACTACCGAACCTGTTATCGGTACACTCTGTACTAAGGTTAGGTGTACATCACCTGTACCAGGAGGAAGGTCGATGATCAAATAATCCAGGTCTCCCCAATGTACATCTGTTATGAATTGTTTAATAGCAGAGCTAGCCATTGGTCCGCGCCATACCATAGCCTGCTTCTCATCTACAAGCACTCCTATAGATATAGCTTTTACGCCATACTTCTCTATTGGTACTATCTTTCCTTTACCGTTCACTTCTGTCATCATTGGACGCTCATCTCTAATACCCATCATGATAGGTACAGAAGGTCCATATATATCAGCATCTAGCAAACCAACTTTTGCACCTTGCTGTGCTAGCCCTAAAGCCAAGTTTACTGATACGGTAGATTTACCTACGCCACCTTTACCAGATGCTACAGCTATTATATTCTTAACTCCCGGCAATAATGGGTCGTTGTCTTTTCTCTTCGTATTTACTTGAGAAGACATATTTACCTTAACCACGGCATCTTTGCTCACCAAGTGGGTGATTGCATTGATACATGCTTTCTCTATCATCTCCTTCATCGGGCATGCAGGTGTGGTCAGCTCTACAGTAAAGGATACATCGTTTCCATCTATCTCAATATCCTTTATCATATTCAGCGTCACCAGATCCTTCCCCAGGTCGGGATCATCTACGTTTCCTAATGCCTTCAGTACCGCTTCTTGTGTTATCATATAAAC
>CAZPDA010000317.1:0-2570 GCA_964585115.1 uncultured Flavipsychrobacter sp. | reverse complement strand
GCATGCATCATGTCACGATCACAGTTTGACCCCGGGAAAACTACAACTCCAAATTTCATTTAAGTGTATGAATTATAAATATCAAAAATTAATAGCTAGCTGAGCAAAAATGACCAATGCTAGCGAGAAATAAAACACGAAATTACTAAACCGTTTAGTTTTTTCATTATTTATTGCAGGCGCTATTATTATACTCAATGGCACTATTGTTATTAGCCACGCATTATCAACAGAAATACGCGTAAATAATGCAACAAAAGTTGCTGAAAACAAGACTATTGTCAGTACTGACCACCCTCTTCTTACAAACACACCTACTTTTATTATCTGCCCTTGTATGGTATAAAGCCCTAAGACCAATAGTACTAATACTCCTGCTACCGTACCTATTAGCAATGTAGGATCTTCTAGCCCACTTGGTAATGAGAAACCAAAGCTAGCCCAAGACGAGAACTCACTTAGGTCTCCAAACAAATAAAGGCAGCCCGCTGAAAAGTATATAGGCGTCAGGTATCCTAATAAAGCTACCATCCATTCTGCTACATTGAATTGCCTCATCAATGAAAGCGTCATGAACATGGCTGGCATAAATAATAAAGCCGGTGGATGTATCATAGCCGCCAAGCTAAAAGCAAAGCCTGTATTGAATATCACCTGTCTCGGGGTATTGGTCTGGTGCATGGTAAGTAATAGGTCTACCCCTGCTATGATGAACCAATTGGCCAACAAAACCTCTGAGAACATGCCAAAAGATGGATGTAGTGCTGAAAGTGAGACATAAAGATAAGCCGTCACAAAGTTGCTCTTCCCGAACAGTTTATGCCTATTCACCACCGCATTGATATACAAAGCCTGCCCCATAGTGAACAGAATAGTAACCACTGCATACCAAAACGCACTGTCTTGCAATATCAGATCGAACACCCAATGTATAGCATTGTATACGAACTGCCCCTCTTTGGGTTGCGGAACATGCGCACCCATTAAAGGAGTCAACTTTATAAGAATAGTATATATGAATAGTATAATAACCGAGAACGGATTATTATTTCTGATAACTGACAGCACAATTATATCATTTGGCGCTAAAATACAATTTTAGCAAAGCAGATCTGTTGTTTCCTTAAACATGGCACTATCATTTCTTTAGCACCTACCTGTACACCGGAACGTGGCAACCAATCAGGGTCTTTATTCCCGAAGGTATTAATGGACAAACGCTCGATATGCCCTGTGCCATCAATAGTCGTAAACCCTAGTCTGGAACGCGTAGCATTGAAGTCATTATATAAAAAACCTAGCGCTCCGCCTGCATTCACCAACGCGTAAGAGGAGAATATCCCCCCATCTTCTTGTGAATACTGATTTTTCCTAATGAACTTATACCATTCATTATTCCCGTCTCCATCATAGGATAATACAAGAAGGTCTTCATAATGATATTCGCGAATAGAAGTAGATACAGACTGGTAATACCATGAATAATAACCAAAGCCCGGATTATAGCCATTTCTGGTAGTGATATAGAAGTTCTCTGCCACTAGTACAAAACCTCCATCATTTTTAATAATGAGGTTCATGGCACGGAAGTCATTGAATGCTTTATTCTTATTTCTATATCCCGTAGCCGTAGCCATATTCTCTGTGAACGGTATCGTTTTCTTATTCTTAAAGGTATGGTGAATAGCGTCGTAATAGGTGTAAATGACCCCATATAGATTGCCATTCTTTTTATCTGAATAGAAGCCCCCTATGTATATCCTATCCATATTATTATCGTACTCCATATAAGTACCTGATGCAAATAGCCCTCCCAAATTCAATTCTGAGGTTTGTTGAGAGTTCATATCAGCCGTAGCAGACATTAACCAAATACGGTCGGCATATCCTCTACCACCTATAGCGGTATACATAGGCATGTAAAAAGTTCCATTATTAGCCACTAATCCTACTCCGTAAGACACATCATCGTCCACCTTCACCCTCAGTACATTCCCCGAAGCTTTGCTACCATCCTCATGTAGCCAAATACAGTATACCTTAGGCAGGGCTCCTTTGTAGGATATGCCATAGGCTACTACCTTATTGCCATCAGTCGAAACAGCATACTCATATAAATTACGCTTAGGATTGAAAGCCCCCTCTCTATCTACAGCCAACACATTGGGCTGCCCTTGTAATAGCCCCTTATTATTAAGCTTGGCACTATAAAGTGCTACATCTCCATCTTTTTCGGCCTGATATAATAGAATTATACTATTCTTCTTTGTAACGAACTTAACATTATAGATACGGCTGGGCAAAAAATCTAATATCACAGTAGCCAAGGTCTCCATACTTCCCCCATCATGTGCATCAAGAAAATAGCCAGAGGCATCGGCACGGTAGGTATAAACCTTGTCGCCAACTTTACCTACTATAGTAAAATCTCCGGAACGGACATCAAAATCCTTGTATGGAGAATAAGAAACCTTTTGTGCGTATAAATTAAATGAAAGGAGGCATAGTGCCAGTGCAATTATCTTATGCATATTCATGTATCAAATATAGGGATGATAGCTATAATATAC
>CAZPDA010000316.1:0-2579 GCA_964585115.1 uncultured Flavipsychrobacter sp. | reverse complement strand
ATATATATATCTATATTAAATAAGCAGGAAAGTGGTTAGGCTCCTAAAAGCAAGTTCACTTCTTTTATTAATTCTTTTGTAGAGAATGGCTTGCTGATATACTTGGCGGCACCTAGGTCATATCCCTTTTGTATGTCTGCTTCTTGGGTCTTAGCACTTAGGAATACAACAATGATATCTTTAAGGTCTTTCTCCGACTTAATGTATTTACAAATTGAATATCCGTCCACATCAGGCATCATGATATCTAACAGTATCAGGTCGGGCTTATTATCACCATTGATAATGTCCAGAGCCTCTGTACCATTACGAGCTATCAGCACTTCGTTCTTATTCTTTTTAATAAGAAACTCAAGCGACATCAAGATATATGGGTCATCATCTACTATTAAAACCTTCTTCATTTCTTGTTGTAATGATTCACAAATTTATAATTCTAATTGTATACTCAAAGCATACTAATTGTCGTAGGGTAGGGTTAATACGAACCTGATACCTACATCGCCTGTCTCTTCAGCCCATATACGCCCGTCATGCATCTCTATTATCTTCTTACATATTGCTAACCCTAAGCCACTACCTTCCGGTTTTTGTAGGGTTTGGTTATGTGCTTGGAAGAATTTATCAAATATCAATGTGTGCAGGTCTTTGGGTATACCTTTACCATTGTCTTCTACCCATACCTTTAGCTCGTCGTATTCTATACGTGCCACTACATTTATCAACCCTGTATCTCTAGGTGTATATTTTATTGCATTGGATATCAGGTTATACAATACTTGCTTTAGCAGGTCTTTATCACAGTGCAATACCATCATGCTGGAAGGCTCTGTGTAGTTGATGCTGATGTTCTTATCTCTAGCAAGTGGCGTTAGTGAGGTAATGACCTCTTGTATCAGCTCATTAATACTTTCAGAAGATAAGTGAAGCTTCTGCCTGCCCGATTCATATCTTTCCAGATTAAGTACTTGTGTTATTAGGTGGCTAAGACGTTCCGTTTCTTTTACAATGCTGCTTAGGTATAGCTGTTGCTGGTCTTCATCAAGGTCTTGATTATCGTATAATATCTCTGATAGTGCTCTGATAGATGTAAGTGGAGTGCGTAGCTCATGGGTTACGGTATACAGGAATTCATCTTTCAGTGCATCCATTTTCTTAAGCTGTTCATTTACCTCCACAAGTTGGTCTGTAGTTTTGGTCAACTCTATAGACTTCTTTTTAAGCTCTTTATTTAGCTCTAACACTTGTTGCGATTCCTTTACTATATTCATCACCTCAGCAATATTTATCTCCTCTTCTTGAGTGATATTGCTTATCATGAATCTTGAGGAAGCTGAACCTATCACACCTGACAGTATCTTTTCAGTAAAGGAAACTATTCTTGGGTGCGCTTCGGGCTTCTCGGGGTCTATTTCGTCACTATATCGTTTTATATAGGATGATAAGAGTTTTTCAGAACGTTCTTTCCCGATAAAGTTTGCTAAAAGGCGTTTGATATCACTGTAGTATACTGTTCCTTTCCATACGGTTTCTTCTTCTGTAGATGATTCATATATATCAACGAAGAGGTTTGCTTGGTATGCGTCTTGGGGTTTTACGCGCGTGTAGACAGATACTACTACGAATGCACCTATATTCAAAAACATGCTCCAAAAAAGAGAGTGGGGGAATAGGTTAAACCCTTCCAGCCCAAACAGTGCTTGTGGCTTGAGCCAAGATATACCCAAAGGTCCTTCTGTCAATATTGACTGACTTAGTAATCCTGCATTGATAACTGATGGTATTATCAAGGTATAGGTCCATACCGCGAAACCAATAACTATACTGGCAATAGCTCCTTTTTTGGTCGCTTTTTTCCAAAACAGTGCACCAACTACACTAGGTGCCAGTTGAGATATGGCAGCCATAGATACCAACCCTATGGATACAAGCGAGAAATAGCCTGCTATATAGCTATCGTACAAGTATGCCAATAATAGAATGACTATAATGCTGGCTCTGCGCGATACTTTTATTTGCTTAGTTGCAGAGCGCTTTTCGTTCACTTTAAAGTCTGTAGATGATAGCAGTATAGGTAGTACCAAGTGGTTACTCACCATCGTGGCCAATGCTATGGTCTCTACTATTATCATACTACTGGCAGCTGACAAACCACCAATATAAACCAACATGCTAAGCCACGACTCGTTGAAGTGCATAGGTAGGGATAATACATAAGTGTCTGCATGTATGGAGTTATCAAGTAATAGCGTACCACCTATAGCTATTGGAATAACAAATATGTTTATGGCAAAAAGGTAAAGTGGAAACAGCCATACAGCTTTCTTAATATGTCTCTCATTAGTGTTCTCTACAACGCTGACTTGAAACTGTCTTGGTAATAGCATTACTGCCATCATAGATACCAATATCATGGATAGCCAAGTGCTGTAAGAGTCATCCTGATTGAGCTTAAAGAAGGTGTCTAGTTTGTTATTGTTTGCTGCTACGAATAGTGAGTCGAACCCATTGAAAAGACCGTACGTAACAAATATCCCCACCAATATAAATGCCAGCAGCTTGATTATAGACTCAAAAGC
>CAZPDA010000315.1:0-2584 GCA_964585115.1 uncultured Flavipsychrobacter sp. | reverse complement strand
ACTATATATACACTACGCTTTTTTGCCTTTTATCTGAGTGTTTATGATGTCGTTAATTTGTTCTACAAATTCACCTATAGATGCAGAACCTTTATCACCCTCACCATGTTTACGTACTGACACCTTTTCTTCGTTCACTTCCTTCTCTCCTACTATTAACATATAAGGTATCTTCTTTAGTTCAGTATCTCTTATCTTCTTACCAATCTTTTCACTCCTATCATCTACCTCAGCTCTTATTTCATGCTTCCTCAGTTCTTCTACCAGCTTATCAGCATAATCACCAAACCTGTCACTTATAGGCAATATTTTGACTTGAGTTGGAGCTAACCACAATGGAAGATCGCCTCCGCAGTGCTCTAGCAATACTGCAATAAAACGCTCCATAGATCCAAACGGCGCACGGTGTATCATTACAGGACGCTTACGGGTATTATCAGTATCGATATACTCAAGCTCAAAACGCTCAGGCAAGTTATAATCTACCTGAATTGTACCCAACTGCCAGCTACGCCCTAAGGCATCCTTCACCATAAAGTCTAGCTTCGGCCCATAGAATGCTGCTTCACCATACTCTACAACTGTTCTTAACCCTTTCTCTTCTGCAGCTTCCATTATAGCCTGCTCTGCAATCGTCCAATTCTCATCAGTACCTATATACTTGCTTCTATCTTCTTTATCTCTAAGTGATATCTGTGCGGTGTAATCACTAAAATCAAGTGAATTAAACACAAACAATACTAGGTCTATCACTTTTTTGAACTCGTCCTTCACCTGCTCAGGACGACAGAACAAGTGTGCGTCATCTTGAGTAAAACCTCTTACCCTAGTTAAACCATGAAGTTCACCAGATTGTTCATAACGGTATACAGTACCAAACTCAGCTAAACGTAGAGGTAGGTCTTTATATGATCTTGGTTGAGTTTTATATATCTCGCAATGGTGCGGGCAGTTCATTGGTTTTAGCAAAAACTCTTCTCCTTCTTGAGGAGTGCTAATAGGTCTAAAACTATCTTCACCATACTTTTCCCAGTGGCCTGAAGTTTCGTATAACTGTTTAGAACCAATATGTGGTGTTACAACAGGAAGATATCCACTCTCTAACTGAGCTCTCTGCAAGAATTGCTGCAAACGCTCTCTTAACATTGCCCCATTGGGCAACCACAAAGGCAAGCCACTACCTACTTTCTCAGAAAAAGCAAATAATCCCAACTCTTTACCAAGCTTCCTATGATCTCTTTTCTTAGCTTCTTCAAGCAGTTCTAGGTAACCTTCAAGCTCTTTTTGAGAAGGGAAGGTAATACCATAGATACGAGTCAGCATTTTATTCTTCTCGTTTCCTCGCCAGTATGCACCGGCAATGCTCATTAGCTTTATCGCCTTAATAAAGCCAGTATGCGGTATATGTGGTCCACGACATAGATCAGTGAAGTCACCTTGAGTATAGAAAGTAATATCTCCATCGTTTAGCCCTTCAAGAAGGTCTAGCTTATATGGATCATTTTTCTCAGTATAGTACGCTACAGCATCACCTTTGGATATCTCTTTGCGCTCAAACACACTCTTCTTCTTAGCCAATTCTTTCATTTTGGCTTCTATCTTCTTCAAGTCTTCTTCTCCAATAGTACGGTCACCTAGATCAACATCATAATAGAAACCGTTTTCAATTGGAGGGCCGATACCTAACCTAACACCAGGGTACAAGCTCTCCAACGCTTCAGCCAACAGGTGCGCTGAAGAATGCCAAAATGTTGATGATGCTCCATCGTCTCCCCAGGTCAATAATTTAAGAGATATATCATTATTAATTGGGCGAGAAGCATCCCATACTTGTCCGTCTACCTCAGCGGCAAGAACCTTACGTGCTAAACCTTCACTTATAGATTTAGCTATATCTAAGGCTGAGCTTCCTTTTTCATACTCACGAACTGCGCCGTCGGGGAAAGTAACCTGTATCATAAAATTATTTAAGTACTATTAGATCTATTAAGGTGCAAATGTACAAATTGCTTTGTAGTGTATAAATAAAAAACCCACCGGAATACTAACCGGTGGGCATAAAATATGCTAATTCCGATTAGAACTTCGAAAACACCATCGTGTGCATAATGGTATCTGTACGAGGAATTGAATCAATAGTTGTATATGTATTGAACTTCAACGTAAACTCACTTCCTGAAAAATTCATAAAGTCTGCGTTTACATCGGCTCCAAAAAATGATGCCCCATCATATATAAACATTTTGGTCTCATTATCAGTAAGCCCCCATCTAAATGGCATTTCTACGGTTTCACTCGCATCACATATTTCCTCACCAGGTATATGAGCACCATCAAAATTTTCTCTAAATATTATATGATCATCCTTTTCACACTCTTGCTTAAAAACAGTGTCTAACTTATAACCTTTCTCAGCTTGTACATAATACTCAACATAACTAAGCTTCAGTCTCCATTTACCATCGCGTAACATCTCTTGATCAGATGGTGGAACTTCTACCTTCTCACAAGCCGTGAAAAACAATAATGTAATAATTACTAATAATGAATACCTCATAATTGTCTTTAATGAACTCCTAAAGCT
>CAZPDA010000314.1:0-2584 GCA_964585115.1 uncultured Flavipsychrobacter sp. | reverse complement strand
CTCCTTAGCCACATATTTGGTAAAGGTCTCGATGGCTGTTTTCATAGACGAATACACCGAATAGCCCGGCACGCAGAACCTTGTAGTACCCGAAGATATATTCACGATACAGCCACCATCATTGATGATAGGCAATGACTTTTGCGTAAGGAAGTATACACTCTTCAGGTGTATGTTCATCAAGTTGTCAAAGGCTTCTTCGGTCACATCTTTTATAGGAATGGTTGCACCTATGCCTGCGTTGTTGATGAGATAGTCGAAGCTACCTATACCCCAATTACTTTGCAGCGTTGCCGCCACTTCTTTTACAAAGGTATCCAGTGCAGATACATTCGCAGCATCAAAAGCTATTGCAGCAGCTTTTCTGCCCATACCGTTTATCTCTGCTACTACCTCTTCGGCCTTTTCTTTATTACTGTTGTAGGTAAGGATAACATCCGTACCCTTGCTTGCAAGCGACAGCGCCATGTCTTTACCCAATCCGCGACTACCACCTGTTACTAATGCAATTTTCGTTGCCATGATAATTCTTTTGTTTTTGTGTGAAAGAAGGATACAAATGTGACAATAGTTATTCACCCTATCGTGGTGATAGGTTCAGAATTTTACGCGCGATGCGTATCTCTGTACTGCTTGGGTGTAACCCCTACGAACCGCTTAAAGAACTTGGAGAAATTAGACGGATCATACATCAAATGTCTGGCGATGGACGCAATGGAATCATCCGTTTCCAATATCAGTTCTTTGGATATCTTAACCAGTCGCTGCTCGTATAGCGCGCAAGAAGACATGCCCGTCACCTCGTGTATAGTATTGCTCAAGTGCTTGGGGCTAATAAACATCATCTGTGCAAACTCCCTTACTTCCAACACCTCATCTGCCACGCCGTTCTTGATGTCTTGCACATGTGCGTCCAGCAGTTTTAGGTACTCCTCCATTATCTCCTTCGGGCGACCTGTAGCCTCCGTAGCAATAGCTGTAGCCTTGTTATCCATACACTAAAGCTACACTTATCATCCTTACCCGCGCTTCACTTAACCAAATATTGATATTGAGGGAATTGATGGAGAGAATAATAACCCCACACTCGTCATTGCGGGCTTAGCCTGCCCCGACATTTCGAGTAACTACCGTTCAATAGCTATTGCATATTTAGGACTATAGATCTCCTAAACACTAGCAAGCACCAAGTTAAAGATACAAATACACTAAAGCGGTTTCTTCAATGAAAGAACAACAAGAAAACTAATAGCACCTAGTAGCAAAAAAGGTATTACATATACTATACTATGATATACCGTCTTTTTATAATTACAAGCAACATCACTTACCAGCACCTGTGTAGTACCAGCAGAGGACGACGCTATAACTACACCCCTATTATCAATACAAGCGGCAACACCTTTGTAAGACGATTTAACAATGTACTTCTGAAACTCAATAGCCTTAACTCTGATAATATCCATATACCTATCAAGGCCATCAGTATCTGTCATAAAGTCTTCACTGGCAAGCAAGGCAATAAAACCGTCATCAGGCTGTAAACATTGTGCAATAAAAGAGCTATGAACTACCTCATAACAAATCAATGTGAGTGCATTCACCTTATTCAACCGAAGCGAGTTCCCGTTACTTTCATCTACAGAGAGGTTTAATGAAGGGTTTTCCACCCACTGCTCAAGATAAGCCATATGCTTAGGCATATATTCATCAACAGGTATCAGCATTTTTTTCACTTTTACCTGTACACTATCACCTTCATACCTAATGGCTGCATTATATCTTTTATAGGAATACTCCTTATTATAAAGTTCTTTACTAAGGTTACCCTCATTGTCCAGCACTTCGGCATCCACACCTGCTACCAAACAAGGTATACGCCCCTTTAGCTCAGCATATAGTATATTGATGACCTTATTTTTTTCATAACGCTCCCGCAGGTCATTTACAAAGTAACTCTCGGGTAGTAGCAGAAAGTCGGCACGGATAGAATCACGATGACAAGCCTCAGCTATGATTGCAGCATTCCCTATCGTATCAGCATAAACGAATGCAGACCTCACCTGTGGCTCTTCCTTGCTCACACGAAGAAAAACCAACATAGACCATACAACAGGCAAGGATATTAAAAGCAGTGAGGCTAGCGCAATTGTCCGTCTCTTTTCTTTTTGCCGCAGCCCTATAAAGAATAATACATTTATATACCCCATCCATACAGTACCACCAACGCCTCCGGTATACTGATACCACTGAATATATTCAGGGTGACTTGCAAAAATGTACCCCGACGTAAACAATGTTGCCTTAAGCGTTAGGTATGGATGTATAATATCCGTTAGCCCTATCAATAAGGGCAGAATATATAGCCCGTAGTTTTTTCTCCTTTGCTCTACCAGTATAGCGGCAGTAACAGGCAAGGCATACAGCAAAGAGATAACAATATACAGCAATGCAGCCTTAAGCACCTCATACTGCATTAGCCAATGTGCTACTACAATATTATCGGCTACGAAGAACAGAAAAACCAAAGGCAGCTTCTTCCACCACTTAACAGGCATGGCTATTAAGTATAGTAGCGGAATAA
>CAZPDA010000313.1:0-2587 GCA_964585115.1 uncultured Flavipsychrobacter sp. | reverse complement strand
GGTTATGTATATGGTATGTATGTATACCGTCCTGACGGTATGGATATATATAACAACTCTTCTTACACTAAAACAAGTGGTAGTTGTTACGGTCCATTAATGTTCTACTACGGTAATAATACCAATGTATATAATAATACATTCCATAGTGAAGCTACTGGTAGTACTAACTATGGTTCTTACATATATTGTAGCAATTCATCTTATACAGGTTCTAAATTCTATAATAACTCATTTACTAAAACCAGCTCAAACGGTTATGGTCTTTATATGTATTCTACAGATTACATAGCTGATATGGATTATAACAACATTTATAAGCCTGGTAGTAATCTTATTTACAGAGTTTCCGGTGGTAGTTCTAATACTATACAGGCATGGCGTAATTCTACTGGTTTTGGTATGAACTCGCTATCATATATGCCTGCATTTAAAGGTTCTTACACTGGTGACCTTCACCCTGATGCAGCTGACCCTGCTTCTTGGGCATTAAATGGTCGTGGTGTGCAAATAGCTGGTAATAATATTGGGTTAGATGGTAACGCTCGTGCAGTAACTAAGGTGCAAGGTGTTCCAGATCTTGGTGCATACGAGTTCACACCAACTTCAACACCTCCAAATTGTACAGCAGTTCCATCTACAGCTACTGCAGGTACTACGCAAACATTCTTGTTCGGACAGGATACTGTTGCTACAATTGATTGGGCTTCTGGCTCTACAGTGCCAAGCGGGTCTATTGCTATGAAACAGTATACGGGCACTAACCCTCCGGGTATCACTAGTATCAACCCTACTCAAATGTTCTATTATGTTGATGCAGGTCTAGGTAATGGTACTTATGATTTTGACATGAACTTATATTATAAAGATCCTGCTACAGGTACTATTGCCTCGGAGAGTGCACTACGACTTGCTGAAAAAGTAGGTAGCAACGCATGGTCTGCATATAGTCCAGCTGTTAGTAGCTCTAATGTGAACAGAAACTTTATTAGTACTCCTAGTTTAACTAAGTCGGGTCTTTGGACTGGTGTTGATGTCAGCGATAATGCTAGTGCAGATGCAATCATAGATCCTGCACCACCATTCTGTCCTGGTACATATACGGTTAAGTTACGTGTTAAGAATAACGGTAACAATAAGATCAACGGTGTTAAGATCACATGGGAGTTGAACGGAGTACCTCAAAATACGATCACACATAGCAGCCAGATAGATATCAATGGTAGTACTGCGGGTAATGAAGCGATCATTACATTAGGAACGGTAACATTTGGTAAGAATCCTGTAAATATCAAAGCATGGACACATGAGCCGAATGGCGTGAGTGACCCTGTACCTGGCGATGATACATTGGATATAGATTTACGTGCAGCGCTAGCGGGTACCTATACTGTAGGAGGTACTACACCTGATTATCCTGCATTAACTGATGTAGTATCTGACCTGAATACATATGGTATCTGCGGTGATGTAGTATTTGATATTCGTCCTGGTACTTATACCGGTCAGTTAGAGCTTGGTAAAATAGATGGTACCGGTTCAAATGCTCATATTACATTCCAAGCAGAGAATGGTATTGCTTCTTCAGTAACTGTAACGGGTAATACCACATCAGGTAAACCATATATTTGGCTACTGAATGGAGCTGAGTATATTAATATTAAAAACCTTACAGTTGCAAGAACTAGTTCAACATATGCAAGGTTGATTGAGTTTAGGAACGAGGCGTCTCATGATAGTGTAGTAGGTTGTGTATTGAACGGACCTGTTACAACATCTACGAGCAACTATATGAGTGGTATCTATGCATACCAGCAAAAGGGTGAGGATATAGTTATCCAAGACAATGATATCTTAAACGGAGCGGCAGCGATCTATTGGTATGGATCAAACTCTGCTTATACTGATGGATTAACTATTGAGAATAACAATATGACCGGCTTTAGATATTATGGTATCTATGCACAATATGGTGCGAAGGATTTCCAGTATAATAATAATACACTTGATTTGGGAGGTACTTACGGTTATGGTATCTATGCATATAGCTATAATATGCCATCAGGTAATTATTCAATAAGCGGTAATAAGATAACAGGACCATATTACTATCCTATTTATTGTTACTATGTAAATGGTACATCAAGTACTCCATTTACAGTTAAGAACAATGCAGTAGCAGTTAATAACCCAACCGGTACTAGTTATTATGGTATACTATGTAGCTATGCTCAGTATTGTCATTTTATGAATAATAGTATTAGCTATAATTCTAACTACCAGTACGGTTCTGCATTGTATATGTACTACAGCTCTACTACATATAAAGACCTTAGGATATATAATAATGTTGTAGCTGACTTTAGAACAGGTAGTGCACAGTATGGGGCATTCTACTTATATACAAGTTCTTCTGCACAGCATATAGCAGATTATAATAACATATATGCTCCAAGCTCTAATGTTGCACCATATTATTATAATAATAGTAAGAAGAATACATTAGCAGCAATGCGTTCATCTAGCTGGCACGAGGATCATTCTATTAGTTATGAGCCAGGGTTTACGAGTACTACTAATTTGATGC
>CAZPDA010000312.1:0-2590 GCA_964585115.1 uncultured Flavipsychrobacter sp. | reverse complement strand
ATATAAAAATGTCTAACGATACTACAAGAGTATATATATATACATACTCAAGCTCATTAAATAAGGTAATTAAAGAGTACACACCATACAGTATAGACCTATTAGCTATGGGATATATAAAAACCTATGAAGGGTTTAAGGTAAAAAAAATAGTAGGCACAGGCACGTTTAGCGATGTATTTATACTTGGCAAACATGATTTTAGATACAACGCTGTTGAACAGTTATACTATTACGACAATAGCACCCCTTACATTGATGAAAGACTAAAAAAGGTTGATTTTTTCAACAAAGCCAACCATTTATCAAAGACTAGATCAGAAGAAGAGAATATATTAGGCGTAATATTCAATACCGAAGAAGAGCTTATTATCCCATACACAATTGACAGCTCAAGGTATAAAGAGTACAAAAACCAACATATAGACCGTAATATCTACATAGCAAAAGCAAGAAAAGATGGTAAACTCTTAGAAGATAAACAAATAGCACGTAACACGTTTGGAGCTAGTGGATTTACATGCATAAACGATAACAATGACTACTACGTTACGTTCTCAGCAAAAGACTACTGCTATATAGGAAAGACAAAATATTCTTTCGAAGGTGAGTACAGGTCTTACATTATAAAAATGGACAACGACCTAAAGGTAAAAAGCATTACATATCTGTCCTCTCCTAGCACGCTACATATCAGTTCTACAGTTTTCTCTGATGGATATATATACTGTAGCGGCAAATTTTCAGGTGTTTTAAAACATGACATACATACATTAAAACCTTCTGCTAAAGAGAGCACATTCCTTATCAAGACAAAGCTATAAAGAGAACTACTTGTATTAAAGAAGTCTATAATACTAGTTTTTTTATATTTTAACGTATGAAGTTCACCTACCTTATACTCACAATAATTATTTCATCCCTAGCCAATGGACAACATATTACAAGCTTATATTTCAATGTAGGTTCTTCCAAACTGACCACAGAAAGCCAAACCAAATTAGACTCTCTTTTCTATAATAATGTCTTGTCTGCTTATGACGGCTATAGAATAGTAGGCTATGCAGATAATACAGGAGATGAAAAGCTAAACGATATACTATCTATGCAAAGAGCCAATGCTGTTGCTCAATACATGTTCCATACAGGATTAGACAGTAACAAAATAAGACTAATAACAGGTAAAGGAGCAATTGGAACAAAGGGACAAAGTGAGCAACAAAACAGACGTGTAGACATCATTAAAGACAATACTATTCTTCAAGAAAAAACCAAAGAAGAGACACCTTATAGCTCACTAAAAGTAGGTGATACCTATAGGTTAAAAGACCTCAACTTCATTGCAAAGACCGCTACAATAATTCCCAAATCACTACCTGTACTTGAAGGACTAGTTAAGTTTCTGAATGACAACCCTAAAATGGTCATACAAATAGAGGGGCATGTACACTATCGTAAAGAATGGCATAGAGACAAAGCAACTATACCTGCCAGAGATAGCGCACTTCACAAATTATCAGAAGACAGGGCAAAGAAGGTATATGACTACCTCATCATAAAGAAAATTGACAGTAACAGGCTTAGTTACAAAGGCTTTTCATACAGTAAGGTTGATGAATCTTCTTATGATAATAAACGAGTAGAGATACGAATCATCTCTAACTAAATATCCCCTTATATTTCACCTATAGATAATGGAGGGTGATATATATCGTTTTATAATTTTACAGCATAAACAACAAGCACCTATGCGAAAGCTATTATTATCACTACTGCTTACAGGTTTTACTCTTTACAGCAATGCACAAAGCAAGGTAGATACCATTCATGTATACTTTGATATAGCCGTTCCTATCCTTGATAAAAGAGCTATGAACAGATTGGATGTATACGCATATCATGGCAACCTACCAGTAAATAAGAAGTATGGTATCATTGGCTATGCAGACTATCTGGGTAATGATGACAAGAACAAAGCACTATCTGAGAACAGGGCTAATAACGTGCGAGACTACCTGCAAGGATTGGGCGTACACCCCGATAGTATACAGATAGTAATAGGGAAAGGAACAATAAAAAGAGATGTACTGAATGGCAATGAGGGATACAAGGAAGACCGCAGAGTAGACATCATTGTTGGAGGCATCCCTACTCCACCCAAGCCAACTACCCCACCTAAGCCAAGAAAAATAAAGATAGTAGACAAAACCAAGAAAGAACCACCAAAACCAAAAGCAACACCTAAGATAGATGTATCTAACATCAAGAAAGATGAAACACTAGTGTTGGAAAACTTATACTTTGGTCCCGGTAGTCACCTTATACGTGTGGAGTCTATCCCTCAATTAATGGCATTAGTACAAGTAATGGATGATAACCCAACCCTTAAGATACAGATAGAGGGGCATATCTGTTGTAACCCTAACGTTACAGATGGTTATGACTTTGGAGCTAAAGACCACCACTTATCCCGAAACAGAGCTAAATATATCTACGACTATTTAGTAGACTATGGTATAAAAGCTAACAGGCTAAGCTATAAAGGATTTGGTGCTTCTAAGCCACTTGTATTTCCCGAAAAGAACAAGGA
>CAZPDA010000311.1:0-2592 GCA_964585115.1 uncultured Flavipsychrobacter sp. | reverse complement strand
GTAAAATGTTATGACAGCAAAAATAAGACATACCTACTTTCTTTGTAAATGATTTAATGACCCATTACTGATAGTTTTATTAGTAATATTGATAACGGAAAATACTTCTCAGAGCCGTTAAAACTGTGTAACTTTGATGTGATGCAAATAAGAGTTTGGATTTATAGCCTGATACTGTGCTTTTTAGCTAATATAACCATTGCTACCGCACAAACAGAAGATGAAAAGATCATACAGATCAACGGTGTTACCATGACAGCGGACAGCCTACGCGGTGTGCCCGGTGTAGTAGTATTAGTAAAAAATAAAGACAGAGGGGTAGTATCCAGCGATAGAGGTGTATTCTCTATTGTAGCCTACAAGGGCGATACACTACAGTTCTCAGAGATCGGTTTCCGTACGAAAGAGTTTGTGATTCCCGGAGATTTAAAAGGTCATTACTTCTCAATGGTACAACTAATGGTGCAGGATACATTCTACTTCCCTGAGACCATTATACGTCCTGCTCCTACCAAAGAGCAATTTGCATATGCTTTCAAACACTGGGATATTCCTGATGATAAATACGAAGTAGCAAGAAGAAATACTAATGCTTTAATGCTACGCGCACTTGCGTACACACTTCCTAAAGATGGTTCTGAGCATCAAAGCTCTTATCAGAATCAACAAGCACAGCGTGCTGTATATTATGGTCAGCAGCCTACCAGCAACTTATTCAGTCCTCTAGCATGGGCAGAATTCTTTGAAGCGTGGAAGCGTGGCGATTATAGGAAAAAGCGATAATAGGTCATAACCTTAAAAAGGAGGGGCATTAAACCAAACAGGTTCTATTTCACCATCTCTGATCAATAAATACTTTATAGAGAGTACATCTTCTTTATATTTGCTATATAGAGACGGGCATGCTTCTTTAATGATGTTTATCTGTTTCTTAGCTAGAAAGACTTCATTTTCTTTTTCCTCTACTATATATAAAGGGTACTTAGCTAAAGTAGTATTTGAAAGCTTTTGTATCATCAGATCACAGTTCGTTCGTAATGATATTAGTAATACTCTTTCTCCTTTCTTATTAAGGCTATCTGTTTTAGAGACCAAACGATCTCCTACTGGACAAGAAGGATTCCAGAAAAACGCCTTATAGTTACGTTCCGTTTTTGCCAACTCTATTAGATCACTACCAGATATAGGAATAACAATTTTCTTACTGTTTTTATCTTTTGCTAAACTACTGTAGTTAGCTAAGTCAAAGTCTACTACCTTATAAGTGCTAGTGTCCAAGTCAGAGAGAGCAATTTTATCTTTGACCGGGAAAAACATATTTCTTTTACTGCCATCAGCAAAATGAAAAGTGATACAACTTTGGAAGCATAACAGAAAAACTAAAATCAGACTTCTTTTAAACGTATTCATAGTATTTGATAGTTTTTATAGTTACTGTTGCTAATGTACAAAACTAGCATCATCTCATCTGAGCCTTACTGTAATAAAACTTTTTTACTAGCTCTATCAATATTAAGCTAGCAACTGCTGCTATTACAATTGGCAACCATGCGTCTGAATGGATAACTTCTGTTTTGAAGATATCATGCAGAAATGGCACATATACCAATGCCAATTGCAGACCTACTGTTCCTATAATAGAGAACAACATAAGTGGATTAGTAAATAATGGTGTTGTAAATACACTCTTATATGCAGACCTGACCGAAAGGGCATTTAGTAACTGACCAAAGCACAGCACGTTGAACACAATTGTCTGTTGAATAGACACACTCCATCCTTGCGCATCAGCCCAATACTGCACACCTAGTGTAGCCCCTGCTAAAATAACTCCTGTAAATAGGATATGATACAATACCCCTCTTGCAAATAGATTTTCATTAGGTGGTATCGGAGCTCGTTTCATGATGTTACGTTCTGCTGGCTCTGATGCCAACGCGATGCCTGGTAGCCCATCAGTAACAAGGTTTATCCATAATATATGTATAGGAAGTAAAGGAAGTGGTAGTCCTAACATTGGGGCAATAAGTATCGTTAATATCTCACCAATATTACAAGCCAATACATAGAGCACAAACTTTTTGATGTTATCATAGATACGTCGTCCTTCTTTTACAGCTTTTATTATCGTAGCAAAATTATCATCAAGCAATATCATGTGAGATGCTTCTTTTGCTACGTCAGTACCGGTAACACCCATAGCTACCCCTATATTAGCTTGCTTTAGTGATGGGGCATCATTAACACCATCACCTGTCATTGAAACGAACTGACCAGCATCCTGTAAAGCGTTCACTATCCCCACCTTTTGCTCAGGCGAAACTCTAGCATATACTTTTGAATGTAGTATATGGTTAGACAACTCTTCATCACTCATTTTTGCCAACTCTGCTCCTGTTATCACTTCATCATCCTCCTCTGCAATAGAAAGATCTTTTGCTATAGCCTTAGCCGTCACCTTCTGATCTCCTGTTATCATCACTACTTTTATACCTGCATCCCTACATGTCTTTATGGCATCTACCACCTCTTCTCTAGGCGGATCTATCATACCCACAACACCTATCATTTTCAGGTCTTTCTCTATAGTAG
>CAZPDA010000310.1:0-2654 GCA_964585115.1 uncultured Flavipsychrobacter sp. | reverse complement strand
CCTGTTTCTTCGTCAGTTTTAACACGTAGTGTCGGATCTTCCTCAACAAGTTTAGCAATAGCCATACCCATCTTATCTACGTCACTTTGAGTCTTAGGCTCAACAGCTATTGAGATAACCGGATCAGGGATGAACATGTTCTCAAGGATGATCTGGTTGTTCTCATCACATAGAGTATCACCAGTTTTGATATCCTTGAAACCTACTGCTGCACCAATATCACCTGCTTCGATCTTATCGATAGGCTTTTGTTGCTTAGCGTGCATCTGCATGATACGGCTGATACGCTCCTTACGACCTGAACGCATGTTGTAAGTGTAAGAACCTGCATCTAGTGTACCACTGTAGCAACGGAAGAATGCAAGACGACCTACGAATGGATCGGTCATGATCTTGAACGCTAGAGCTGAGAACGGCTCCTTCGGATCCGGCTTACGGCTCATTGGCTCACCGTTGATATCTGTACCATTGATAGCCTCAATATCTACTGGGCTAGGTAGGTAACGGATAACGGCATCAAGTGCAGTTTGTACACCTTTGTTCTTATATGCAGAACCACAAAGCATAGGTATGATCGTTAGATCGATAGTTGCTTTACGTACTGCTTCGTGGATCTCTTCTTCAGTGATCGAGTTAGGATCTTCGAAGAATTTCTCCATTAAGTTATCATCATATTCAGCTACAGCTTCTACTAGCTCAGCACGGTATTGCTCAGCTTCAGCTTGCATATCAGCAGGGATATCACCTTCAGTATAGGTCATACCTTGAGTAGAATCATCCCATACTACTGCCTTCATTGTGATCAAGTTAACCACACCTTTGAAGTCATCTTCAGCACCGATAGGTAACTGTAATGGAACAGCTTTAGCTCCTAGCATTTCACGCACCTGCTTAACAACCATTAGGAAGTCAGCACCGATACGGTCCATTTTGTTTACGAAACCGATACGTGGAACCTTGTAACGGTTTGCCTGACGCCATACGGTCTCAGACTGTGGCTCAACACCATCTACCGCTGAGAATAAAGCAACAAGACCATCCAATACACGCATAGAACGCTCTACCTCTACGGTAAAGTCCACGTGACCCGGAGTATCGATAATGTTGAATTTGTATTGTTGAGACTCGTCAGTTGGCTTACCCTGTACAGTCGGGAAGTTCCAAAAACAAGTTGTTGCAGCTGAAGTAATAGTAATACCACGCTCCTGTTCTTGTTCCATCCAGTCCATTGTAGCGGCACCATCGTGTACCTCACCAATTTTGTGGTTTACACCAGTGTAATAAAGAATACGTTCTGTAGTAGTGGTTTTACCGGCATCAATGTGCGCTGCAATACCAAAGTTGCGCTGTAAGCGTAAGTCTGCCATTGTTCAGTTATTGTATTGAATTAAAAATTCTATTATTTAAATGAGGTGCAAAGGTAATGATTTTATTAAATGAAAAAACTATTATACAAAGTAATCATCTCAATACATCTAACATTTTAAACTATTTGACAAATAATGATAACTTGATAACTGTAATAATTACTATTTCACCACAGTAAATTCTATTTTTAGCCTTCAAAATCAACAAGTTGAAAAAGATACTCACCATCTTCACCCTACTCTTTTCTTTTAGTCTCCAAGCTCAAGACCTAAGGTATGCCGATAGCCTGTACGACTATAAACTATACAAGCGAGCACTAGAACAATACCAAATAGCAGCAGACAGTGGAAACCTTACTGCACTAGCACGTTTAGGACATATGTATTGTGACGGACTGGGGACGGTAAAGAGTATGAATAAAGGCATGAGCATACTACGCCAAGCACTAAACAAGAATAGTGCAGAAGCTAATGCCATAATGGGCGAGATGTTTCTGACTTGTACCTATTTCAACATCAATGAGGATAGCGCAAGGCATTACCTACAGCTTGCTACAAAAATGGGGTCTGGCAGAGCATATCGTACTATAGGAGACTTCTACTTAAGAGGGCCTGAAAAGACTAGAGACTACATTAAAGCAAAAAACTATATAGATAGTGCCATGTTTCTAGGAGATGCTAAGGCTACTGCACTACTAGCATATATACACTCTATGGGGTATGGAGTGCCTGAAAATATTGACAAAGCTATCACATTCTACAACCTAGCCATACAAGAAGGATATATAGAAGCATCGTATCATCTGGCTAAAATATACCACTATAGGTTATTTGGTGTAAAGAAAGACCTGCATAAAGCAATGACCTATTATTTATTGGCTGCGGACAGAAGACATGGTGCTGCTCTGAATAACATCGGATTGATATATGAGGAGTATCACGAGTATATAACAGCTATAAAATGGTATGCAGCTGCTGCTGAGGAAGACTATTATTGGGGGTATTATAACATTGGCTCTGTGTATCAATACGGGTATTATAGTAATATAGACAAATATGTAAAGCCCGACCTTGCAAAAGCATACGAGTATTATGACAAAGCTGCAGAACAAGGACTGCCTGCTGCCATCTATAAGCTAGGAGACTTTCACTACTATGGCAGAGGTGTAAAAAAAGATAGAGTACTGGCAGTGAACATGATGAAAAAGGCAGCAAAAGGTGGTGAAGAACGTGCTATAAACTTCCTCAAAAAGAAGAATATCAATTATTAACTTTATACTTTAACAT
>CAZPDA010000309.1:0-2657 GCA_964585115.1 uncultured Flavipsychrobacter sp. | reverse complement strand
CAACCCAACACAGGCCTTAAACGGGTTTGGTATTGGCGCATGGAGCATCAGCAAAGAATATCACGACCTTACCGTAACAGGTGGATATATATATGATCAAATAGGTAGTGGTATTTTGTTTAGAACGTATGAGGACCGTGGGTTATTAATTGATAACGCATTGGTTGGCTTACGTCTAAAATATCAGCTAACAGACAATATTTTACTGAAAGCATTTACAGGTCAACAAAAATTTCTATTTGACAGATACAAGCCTGTGATCAAAGCTTTTAATGCAGAAGGTAGTTTTTCATTAGGCGAAAAAGCTTTTATCGTACCTGGTATTGGTGCACTAAATAGAACATTAGATCAAACATCTATGGACATTGTTGTATCCAGCATCAACAGTCAGGATACGGCAACACGTTTTGTGCCTCGGTATAATATGTACGCTTTTACTGCGTATAATAACCTTACATGGGGCGATGTGAACTGGTATATTGAGGGCTGTTTGAAAACACATGAGACGATCTTAAAAGATGATATCCTGCAAGACAAAGCCGGTAACGTATTATTTACAACACTTGGTTATGCACGTAAAGGCTTTGCTATCAACTTAACCGGTAAGCGTACTGAAGATTTTGCTATGCGTACTTCACCAAATGAGATATTGATCAGAGGTATGATGAACTGGCAACCCATTATCGCTCGCCTAAGACCACAAAGATTAATGGCGCGTTATACGCCGGCTTCTCAAAACCTATCAGAAATAGGCGCAGGTGCTGATATCTTAATCTCACCAAATGAGAACCTTGATCTAAACCTCAACTATACACATATTAATACATTAGAGGATGTAGAACTATATCGAGAGGCTTATGCACAAGTAGATTATAATGGATGGGAAGATGTAAAGGTGCATGGAGGTATCCAATACATGAGATATAATCAGGAACTTTATCAAATAAAACCCGGCGTACCTATTATCACTGCTCTAACACCATTCTTTGAGGTAACTTATAAATTCACAAGTACAAAATCTATCCGTTTTGAAGGTGAAGCTCAGTTTACAGAGCAAGACTTCGGCTCATGGGTATTTGCACTTTTAGAGTATAATATTGCACCAAAGTGGTCATTCGCACTATCAGACATGTACAACTATGCTCCGGGGCCCAATGCGGCAACAGGAAGTCAACACTACTATCAAGCGTTTGTAGCTCATACCAAAGGACCTCATAGGTTTACTGCTTCTTATGTAAAACAAGTGGAGGGTATTAACTGTACTGGTGGTGTATGTAGATATGACCCGGCGTTTAGTGGTTTGAAGTTCGGAATAAATTCCAGCTTCTAAAGGAATTACAAAACGAAAAACGTTATTTTGAATGGTACTTAATTTTAGGTGCCATTTTTTTATTAGTTACACTTCCATGCATCAGACAGACTTTTTGGTTATCGGCTCGGGTATAGCAGGCTTAACCTTTGCAGTAAAAACAGCAAAACGTTTTCCTGACAAAACAATAACCATACTTACCAAAGCAAATACAGACGAAACAAATACCAAGTATGCACAGGGTGGTATTGCTGTGGTAAATGATCTGGAGAACGATAGCTTTAAGAAACACATAGATGACACACTGATTGCCGGAGATGGGCTGTGCAACGTAGACATCGTGAAGCAAGTGATTACAGAAGGACCCCAACGTGTAGAGGAGATCATATCTTGGGGGACACAGTTTGATAAAGATGCAGAAGGTGATTATATGCGCGGTAAAGAAGGCGGACATTCCGAATACCGTATACTGCACCATAAAGACATTACCGGCTATGAGATAGAGAGAGCTTTGGTAGCAGAGGCAAATAGCTACAGCAATATTACTATTCACAATCACTGGTATGTAGTAGATATTCTGACACAACACCACTTAGGTCAGCTGATCACAAAAGCTACTACCGACATTGTATGCTATGGTGTATATGCACTAAACCTGAAGAACAATAAGATCGAGAAAATATTATCCAAGGTTACGCTAATGGCTGCCGGTGGTGTAGGGCAGGTTTATCGTAGTACTACTAACCCTAAAATTGCTACAGGTGATGGTATTGCTATGATTTATCGCGCCAAAGGACGGATTGAGAATATGGAGTTTATCCAATTTCATCCCACAGCATTACACGAGGCTGGGGTTAGTCCTTCTTTCCTCATTACAGAAGCAGTACGTGGCGATGGTGGCATTCTACGCAATAAACACGGTGAAGCCTTTATGGAGCGTTATGACGAACGTAAAGACCTTGCACCACGTGATATAGTAGCCCGTGCCATAGATAACGAGATGAAACTGAATGGTACAGAGCATGTGTATCTTGACTGCCGCCATATGAATAAGGATAAGTTCCTAAAACACTTTCCTAATATCTATGCCAAGTGCAAGAGTATTGGTATAGATGTATTCGAACAACTAATACCGGTTGCTCCTGCTGCCCACTATTGTTGCGGAGGCATCAAAACGGATGAACATGGACAAACATCCATACACAACCTATACGCATGCGGAGAGACAGCCAGCACAGGGCTACACGGAGCTAACCGTTTAGCATCCAACTCTCTGTTAGAGGCACTGGTTTTTGCCCATAGATGTGCTGTAAATGCTGCCGAAAAAATAGACCATATTGAACATAAT
>CAZPDA010000308.1:0-2685 GCA_964585115.1 uncultured Flavipsychrobacter sp. | reverse complement strand
ATATTAAGAAACCGGTTATTGGTAAACTTGCTGCAATAAAGCTTGCAAAAAATGCCAGTATTTTGCCGGGCAATCCTAATACAGCACCTACATGAATGTCATAATTCATACCGATAAGCTTCTCTCCATTATTCCAGTCTTTATGATCTCTACGTCCAAGGTAATTGCCTGTATATTGATCAAACTTTAGTTGGTCTCTATCATAGTACACTTCCTGTCCTCTGTACCCGAAGCAGTCTATCGTAGCCTCATCTCCTTCGTCCATATCTACTCCTATTCTATCTGCATCCGGCATCATTTGTTGAGCTTTGGCAAATGCTATATCCATTGGCTTGACATTAGTTGGCATCGGCTGCTCTGGCTTTATGGATTTGCCTTCAAGCCTTTCTGGTGGGATAACGCTCAGTGCAGATACTGCATAAACGGTACTCTGAAACCATTTGAATGCCCAAACTAAACCGGTCAAAGAAATCACCAGAGCAATGGTCATTGCATAAAAACCCATTACATTATGCAGATCATAGTTTGTGCGTTTAAAAGAAGCCTTCCACTTTACTTTAAAGCGCATATCTCTATGTGCTTTATTCCATTTTTTGGGCCACCATAGTACTAGTCCTGTTATCAACATCACCACAAATATTATAGTGGACACTCCTACTATTGGTTGCCCATATTTAGTACTGAGCAGTAAGCTCCAGTGCAAGTATTTTACTACGTTAAAAAACTCATACTTATAATCCGTAACGGCACTTACCTCTCCGGTATATGGATTGATACTTGCTACTTTAAAGTGTTTGATCTCGTCGCTATACCAGACGCCACTTTTATCACCCCGCTCATAAGAAGAGAATATCCAGTTGCGTTCCGGATCTTTATAAGTGATCATAAAATGAACCTTTTCTCATATTGCCTGTTCTGCTTTTTGCTTCATAGCAGAAAGTGATATGGTATGATTATTTGCGGGTACGCTATCTACAAAGTATCGTTCAGGATATAGTGCTTCGCTGATCTCTTTTTGAAAAACATAGATACATCCTGTAATGGCTACAATAAAAACCACCAGCCCGGACGCTAGCCCGAGCCAAAGGTGGATTTTTCCTATTTTCTTTTTTAAAGACATGTTGGTTTAGAAATTGTACGACACACTCAATCTACCATTGATCGGTGCCTCTGCCTGCCAATAGTAATAGTTACCATAGCCATAGTAAGAGCCACTATACAAATAATCATTCAGTAGGTTATATACATTAGCAGCTACTCTTACACGGCCACGCTCCCAAAACAAACCACCATCAAGACGGAAATAATCCGGCAAGTCCAGCACACCTTCTTCTCCCCAACTCCAAGTAGTTCTGTCGCCCATATAAGTACCGCCTAAGGATATACCGATACCCTTCAACGGTCCGTTCATCAGACGATAACTGATCCAAGCATTTGCAGTATGTGTAGCAAAACCTGCTACTTTATCTCCTACCTTCATGCTGGTTACCCCATCAGATACTTTTGTAACTCTTGAATCTGTATAAGCATAATTCACGATCAGGTTTAAGCCACGAGTGATCTCACCTTTAATATCTACTTCCACACCTTGAGCAGTTTTTTCGCCCAATACAATGGAATAAGATTCTCCAGCTGCGTTTGCAGGGTCGGTTGTCAACTCATTGTTCTTAGTAATACGGTATATAGATAATGTTGAGTTCCACTTACCGTCAAACCAGTCTCTCTTTATACCTGCTTCCATATTATTACCGGTAACAGGTTTTATATCACCACCGCCTCTTAGCAGTCCTGACTGTGGAATAAATGCTTGATCATACAATGCGTATACTGATGTGTTCTGGTCTACAGTGTAACTAAGGCCAATACGTGGGGTTACATGGCTTGCCGTTGCAGCTTCGCCACCATAGCTGGCTTGGCTGGCATAAGTAAATCGGCCTGCAATGGTAAGGCGGAGTTTATTCTCAAAGAAGCCTAGCTCATCTTGTAAATAAAGACCCGCATAGTCTTGATTCATGGTAGTGTTGGTCATCCCGGCACGCTCTTTCAAAGGGATACTTCTATCAAACTCAGGGAAACCATTTACAGGAGTAGCTGCATTATTCGGGTCGTTCTGATCGAACTCTGCACCTGCCGAATCTAAATCATGCACTTGCCCCCAGTCTGCCCAATATTTTTTAGAACCTACGTCTACACCAGCTACTATCCTGTGATCAATACTACCTGTATGTGCAATACCATTAAGATATACTTGTCCTGATTTTATTTCGCTAGCTGCATCCCAAACACTCACATTGCGAATAAGCTTATTATTCTCTGATACGGAAGATGGCCACATAGAAGCACCTTGCTGTGTATAATTAAAGTACGCTGTTTGTGCAGTTACTTTCCAGTCTTTATTGATTTGGTGTTGCAGATTCACAAACACACTATGATCGTCAATTACAGTTGGCTCTAACCCTGCTAAAAGAGGAGAAACATCTCTATCTGCTGTAGCATAACCCACTTTTGAGAAAAGGTAGTAGCTACCTACATTAGACATCTTAGCATGCTGCAGCGTATATTCTAGTGTCAGCATGGTACGGTCGTCCAATTGAAAACGAACTACCGGAGCTATACTATATCGGTCATTATATTCATACTGACGGAAAGAACCTTTTGTCTGCCCCATAAGGTTTAGGCGATAAG
>CAZPDA010000307.1:0-2697 GCA_964585115.1 uncultured Flavipsychrobacter sp. | reverse complement strand
CTATTGATCTATGCTATAGACAATGGCATGGTTGGAAAAGAGTCTATACCACAGTTAGAAATAGGCAAAATAACCGTAGATGGTAATGATGCACAAGGGGAGATAAGTGTGCAGGGACAAACAGCACCATTCCCATTCCGTTTTAAGAAGGAAGATGGCAACTGGAAATTTGATGTAGTAAGCCTGACAAAAGCAGCAGCGCCGCAAATGCAACAAGCCGTTGCACAAAGCGGTATGGCTGAAAACGATTTTGTAATGTTTATACTTGAATACACCAACGGCAAAAAACCGGATAACACTATCTGGCAGCCCGTAAACTAATACCCCATAATGAAACAATTACTCCTACTCCTATCTATACTACTCTGTACTACTTATAGTAGCTATGCAGGCTCTGAAAAAGATGTAAAAGATGCAATGAAAGATTATGCAGCAGCTCTTGCCAATAAAGATGGTGATGCGGTTGTAAATGCAGTATCTAAGCAGTCATTAACCTTTATGGATGATATGCTGACCATTGTTAAGACTTTTGATCAGGAACAAATAGACCAGCTAGACTTTGATGTAAAAGAACTGGTAAACACCGTTCGCACTTCGATAGAACCTATACAGCTGAGAGAAATAAAAGACGGCAAGCAACTACTTAAGTATATGGTAGAAGAAGAAGTATACAATAAGAAGCTGATCATTTGTGCCGGCATAAAATACATAACAGTAAAAGACAATTTGGCCATGGCCAAACTATATTACAGTAGGACGGTTTTCAATGTCTACTATTACTTTTACTTAGAGAACGGAGAATGGCACTTTGACTTGCCACAACTTATGGAGGCTAAAAAAGACTTTATGAAAAAGTTTGCACTCTTCTTTGGCATATCAGAAGAAAAGTCCAGAGATCTTTTTTACAAGAAAGATTAGGTACTACTATAAAACAGTAGAGTCTCCTCTTCTATACATATACTCGTTGTAGAACAAACGAAACTGAAGCACCATCTGCGTATGCAGGTGGTGTTTTTGTATAACCAGCTTATGGATGGCATCTGCCAATACCTGCTTCTCCTCATGAGGTATGGGGTCGCGCTCGGCAGCAGACAGGCGGCTGATCCTTGTATAGTAGTCATTATAATCTCCAAACATTGTAGCGAGGGTGCTCAGGTCTTTCTGCAGGCTTACAATGGCGGCATCTTTGGGGTGTGCAGGCTTAAGTAATGCCATACAGTAAAGCACATCTTTTAGATACTTTCTTGTAGTATGCAGATCCTCATCCGAAGGATTGCCAATAATATTATGGTCTGCTTTTTCTACCAGTTTATCCAGATAGTTTCTTAGCTCTTTCCCTTTTAGTCCTTCGGGCTGAGCAGTGAGTATCTCCTCTTCCCATTCGTCAAAAGAAAAACCTTGCAACTGATTTTGCAACTCTTCGGTTTGTTGGTCTATACGCTTTTGCAGCAGCAGATAGTACTCGGCAGCCTCTGCCTGCTCAAAGTAAGCACATATGGCTTGGCTGTGTAGTTGCAGGTCTCTCACCTCTCCTGCAGTATGGTATATTGATTTTATGGACTCGATGGTTGCGGCAGTATCTGTAGCTCTGAGGATGGCACGCAGCTTTTTGTAGGTTTTGCGCATGTCGTGTATATCATCTTCTATGGTCTCTAGCCCTGCTACTACTCTTATGGCCTTGTCTTTAATATCAGATGTATACTTCTGTATCTTCTTAACGATCTTCTTCCGCTTCATACCTACTGCCTCTCTCTGTTTTATGTACTCTTAAATTTACGCCTTTAAAAGGGGCTTACCTCAATATCCCCCCAAATAGGGTATTGTTATTATTTATATATAGGATACATTTATTGTAGTTAAAGCAATGACTTATGAACAAGCTATCAAAACGGAATCGTTACCTCCTATCCTTCTTACCCTTTACCATCAGTATGTTGGTATACATGATCTGGTTTGAAAGTTTCTCTTGGACAAAGATCATTATAGCCGTACCTACTATGGTGCTCCTAACCATAGCACTGGAATATGGGGTAGGCAAGTTTGTAAAAAAATGGGGCAAGGCTTAACGATTCATCACTTATAAAACCTGATTCTTATGTTCAAGAAAAAGATCTCTAACTCCGTACGTATGGCTGCCTTTATAGCAGGCATCGCCTTTTCTGCAGCAGACAGTGCCGCACTTCATTTACCTATGGGTGTATTCATAGCGGTGATCGGCGGGATATTGATAGTATCCTATGGAGTGGGCTTGATGCTACACAAAGCTGCTAAGCAATAAGCAAAAGTATTTGAACCTCATCAACTTTATCAATATGCTAAAGAATATATTAAGCAGAGCAGCACGGATATTGTGCTTCCCATGTATCATGGCTATCATTTACCTGATGAAAGAGGGCAGAGATGATTACAAGTTTGCGTGGGTTATTGTTACCCTTACTACAGTGGTAGTAGTTGCCTACATTGCTAATATGCTCTATCAAAAATTGAGCAACCGATAATTTCTTAACACAAACTAACAACCTATGATTTATACCTACAAAAAGCACACGTTAAAAACCCGTATACTACACATAACATTATGCATTGTGCTGCCACAGCTATTCATCCACAAAGGTATTAACGGCATACATTGGCTGCTGGTTATACCGGCTATTGCAGGTGGTGTAGCCCTTACTTACTTGGCAGACTGGTTTATGA
>CAZPDA010000306.1:0-2704 GCA_964585115.1 uncultured Flavipsychrobacter sp. | reverse complement strand
GTCTTACAGCATTACAAGATCTCTTTATTGAGAACAAGAAAGTAAAGCATTATTCAGGCAAAAGGATTACGGAAATATTTGGTAGTCACGTATTTGGCGATGCCGCTATGCGTACATATCTAAGTGATGAGGCTTACAAAAGCCTGAGCCGCTCCATAAAAGCGGGTGAGAAAATGGACCGTAAGATTGCTGATCAAGTAGCATCTGGTATGAAGGCATGGGCTGAGCGTATGGGTGTTACTCACTTCACGCACTGGTTTCAGCCACTAACAGGTACTACTGCAGAGAAGCATGATTCTTTCTTCACTGTTAAGAGTGATGGTACTGCTATAGAGGTATTTGAGGGTGATGCGTTGATACAGCAAGAGCCGGACGCTTCTAGCTTCCCTAACGGAGGTATACGTGCTACATTTGAGGCGCGTGGTTATACCGCTTGGGACCCTTCATCTCCTGCATTCATTATAGAGAGCGGATATGGTAAGACGCTTTGTATCCCTACGATATTCATTGCTTACAATGGTGAGTCTCTAGACTATAAAGCACCATTGCTTAAGTCGGTACACGAGCTGGATAAAGCAGCTGTAGATGTATGTCATTATTTTGATAAGAATGTATCTAAGGTTACTGCAACCCTTGGTTGGGAGCAAGAGTACTTTGTAATAGACGAGAAGATGGCTAATGCACGCCCTGACGTAGTGCTATGCGGACGTACATTGGTAGGTCATGCGCCTGCAAAAGGACAGCAGCTGGAAGACCACTACTTCGGTTCTATTCCTGAGCGTGTGTTCGAGTTCATGCAAGACTTTGAGCAAGAGGCATATAAATTAGGTATTCCATTACGTACACGTCATAATGAGGTGGCTCCGGGTCAGTTCGAGTGTGCACCGATATTTGAAGAAGTGAACATTGCGGTTGACCACAACTCTATGTTGATGGACCTGATGGAGAAAGTGGCTAAGCGTCACCAACTGCAAGCACTACTACACGAGAAACCATTTGAAGGTGTGAACGGTAGTGGTAAGCACAACAACTGGAGCTTGGCAACAGATACAGGTGTTAACCTACTATCTCCGGGTAAAACACCACGTACCAACCTGATGTTCCTTACTTTCTTTGTGAACACTATCAAAGCGGTACACGACAATGCTGACCTAATGAGAGCAGCAATTGCCTCTGCGGGTAATGACCACCGCCTTGGTGCAAACGAAGCGCCTCCTGCTATTATCTCTGTGTATATAGGTAAGTACCTTACCGAAGTGCTGAACGAGGTAGAAGATAGAGTGAAAGAGAAATTCAACGAGCAGGATGAGGTGATATTAAAACTGGATATTCACAAACAAATACCTGAACTACTACTAGATAACACAGACCGTAACCGTACTTCTCCATTTGCCTTTACGGGTAATAAGTTCGAGTTCCGCGCGGTAGGTTCACAGGCCAACTGTGCTTCTCCAATGATCGTGATGAACACCATCATGGCAGATACGTTGAAACAATTCAAAGTAGATGTGGATGAGCTAATAGAAGGTGGTGATAAGAAAGAGATAGCTATCATGCAGGTATTGAGACGCTATATCTCTGAGTCTAAAGCGATACGTTTTGAAGGTGATAACTATAGTAAAGAGTGGGAAGAAGAAGCTTCTAAGCGTGGCTTAAGCAATCTGAAGACCACGCCTGAAGCATTGAATGCTTATGAGAGTGATGCTGCTAAGAAGCTGTTCATTGAGAACAACATCTATACAGAGAGGGAGCTTAGCGCACGTGTAGAGATCATGCAGGAAGACTATGTGAAGAAGATACAGATAGAGGCACGTATGATGGGCTACATCGCTACCAACCACATCGTTCCTGCTGCGGTGAACTATATGAATACCCTGATAGAGAATGTGAAAGGACTGAAAGAGATAGGTGTGGTAGAAAGCAACTATGCTGCTCAGTTAAATATCATTAACGCGATGAGTGTGCATATACAGAATATCAATACCAATGTTGAAGCTATGATAGCAGCGCGCAAATTGGCTAACAAAGAAGAGAACATGCACAAACGCGCTAAGATGTATTGTGATGATGTGAAGAGCTGTTTTGAAACGATACGTTATCATATTGATAAGCTGGAGCTGATGGTTGATGATAAACTATGGCCGCTACCTAAGTATCGTGAGATGTTATTCTTAAGATGATCATTATCAAGCCCTGCAATTTGCAGGGCTTTTTTATTACACAACGTTTTTATGAAAGAAAGTATTTCCATCCGTATGATGACCGATGCAGATATTGTAGCTGCATTGGCAGTATATGCACCGTATATAGAAGAGACGGCTATCAGTTTTGAATATGAAGTGCCTACACTAGCTGAGTTTACCCAAAGAGTAAAGCAGGTGACCGAGCAGTACCCATGGTTGGTATGCATAGCAGATGGAAAGCTAGTTGGCTACGCCTATGGTATGACGCACCGTGCACGTACTGCTTACCAATGGTCGGTAGAAGTGGCGATATATGTAGCTAAGGACTACAGAGGTAGGGGTGTTGGAAAGCGGCTGTATAAAAAGCTATTTGAACTACTAAAACAGCAAGGATACAGAACTGCATTTGCAGGCATGACCATGCCTAATGAAAAAAGCGAAGCTCTACATTTGTCTTGCGGATTTGAGGAGATAGGTGTGTTTAAAAATATAGGCTACAAGTTTGGTCAATGGCATAGTGT
>CAZPDA010000305.1:0-2714 GCA_964585115.1 uncultured Flavipsychrobacter sp. | reverse complement strand
CTGTAACACATGCCGCTGGTATGCAGACAATTAATGGTATTGATGTTACTGTGACTAAAAATGGTAGTCCACTTACAGTTGGTGATATATGTGGTCCCAACACGTCACCTTATTTCATTGGTCAAACAAATTCGTCAGGCTACAACTACAGTTTCAATAAGCCTGTCACTCACTTGAGAATGTTCTTTGCTAAGATGCACTCTCAAGATGAGATCATATTTACGATTAATGGTAGCCAATACACTGTTCAACCTACAGACCTATCTAACTTTTCAGGTACTTGTGGTTTACAAAATACTCAAATAATAAATGCTAATGGCAACCTTACCATGACCAATGCACAAGGTGTAGATGGTGGTGTGCAGGTAGATATTGATTTAAGCCCTGCTTTTATCAACAGTGTTAGTGTAGACAATCAAGTGAATGGTACTTTCCCTGATGGTGCTGCATATAGCTTTTTCTTTGCACAAGACTCTTGTGAGCAACGCTTTGAAGCATGGGTAGATACACCTATATGTCGTACTCGTGATCTTAAGCTTTATTCTTACGGTTGGCCAGGAGCCACTCATAGTTGGTCTACTAATACCAGTGGCTGGACATCTAATGCTCAGAACCCTGTAAGGCCTAATACCCCTTTACAATATACTGGAGATTATTATGTTGAAGTGACCAGAGGTGCATGTAAATATTATGATACTGTAAGTGTATTTGTAGATAATATTCCTAGTATACCAAATGGTGGTATACAGCAATACGGTCCTGAGTGTCCGGGGGTTAACGATACTATTGAAGTAGCAGCAGCTGGTCTTGGTGCAGGTGGTACTTTCAACTGGATACACCCCGATGGAACTTTATATACTAAAATTGGTAATGAACAATCCATAGAGCCTGTATCTAAGGCAGATTCAGGTATTTGGAAAGTATTTGTTGAGTCAATAAATGGTTGTCAGTCAGATACTGTAGATTTTAACTTTATAGTTAACCCTGGTGTTACAGCAAATTTCTCAGTTGATACAGGACAGGGGTGTGGTACAGATACCGTATTCCTTACTAATATGTCAATTAGTGATGTTGGTCTAAATTATACTTGGAGGTTTGATGACCCTAACCTTAACCCGTCGTCAACATCTAAAGATCCTATACATGTATATAATACTCAAGGTACATATACTATAAAGCTAATAGCCAGTACTGGACCTTGTAGAGATTCAATAGATAAAGATGTTACGATTAATCACCCGCTAATTGTGGATTTTGATATTGATGATGATAGTATTTGTCAGGGAGATTCTATAATGCTAACCAATAACTCCGTACTTACTGCAGGTACTAAAGCACAACTATGGTTATGGGAATTTGGTACAGGAGATACATCCCAAAGACAAGATGCAGATAGTTTCTATACTTATTATAACCAAGGTGTTTATACCCTTAAGTTGGTAGTTACAGATTTCTTAGGATGTAAAGACTCTTTAGAGAAAACTGTTGTTGTTGACTCTTCAGGCTTCATTAGCTATACTGTATCTGACGACTCTATATGTGTGGGGCAGGCTATTGATTTCTCTGGTACTTATAATGAGCAAGGCAACACTGGTGTTAAATGGACTATGGGAGATGGTGTAGTTATTGATGACTCCACCTCGCTAAGGCATGTGTATGAAGAGGCAGGCACTTATAATGTAATATTTGACGCCACATATCGAATTTGTCCAAACGTATCTTATAACCAGCCTATTTTTGTAGGTGCTTATCCTACTGTCGATCTGGGTTCTGATACTGCTATATGTTTGCATGGAGAGCCTGTATGGATTGAAGAGCTGATCAATGTCGGCGATCCTAATGCTACATTCTTGTGGAATACACCTACGAAAGATGCTACAGCGGGTACTTATTTAAGACATCCGGGTACATACTCTGTAACTGTAGAGATAAATGGTTGTGCTTCTTCTGACTCTGTAGAAGTTAAGAGAAACTGTTTCATCAATATACCAAATGCATTTACGCCAAATGGTGATGGATATAACGACTACTTCTTACCACGTCAGTTACTATCTAGAAACCTTAGTGACTTCAAAATGCAAGTATTCAATCGTTGGGGTGAGATAGTATTCGAAACTACTAGTATCAACGGTAGAGGTTGGGATGGTAAAGTGAACGATGAGTTCCAACCGAACGGTGTATACATCTACTTGATAGACGTAACATTCGGTAACAATACTACAGAACGCTACCAAGGTAACGTAACGTTACTTAGGTAAACAATATATAACAGATGGTATTTCAAGAGCTGGTCTTCATTGACCGGCTCTTTTTATTTATAGTTGTTCAAGAATGGAAAATGAGGCAATAAAAAAGCCCCGATGAATATCGGAGCTGTATAAAAGTTTGTTCTAATTGTTTTGTTGGCTACTATTCTTCTTCAACAAGTTCGCAGTGACCAAGCAAGCTCTTTTCATCACAGTTTTTCTTAGCTTGGTTCTTATTCGTAGCATTCACAACATACATCTCTTTTTCGTTGTTGATGTTCGTACACTCACAATCATAGTTCTTTTTGCAAGAGCTGAATAAGAATGCTGTAAGTACTAACGGGAATATTAGAGAAAGTGCCTTTTTCATTATGATGTCTTTAATCTATTTTGATCGTTTGTTTTTTACAAGTGATAAAAATATGAAAAACGTTTGATTTAATTATGAATATACAACTCTTAATGTGT
>CAZPDA010000304.1:0-2719 GCA_964585115.1 uncultured Flavipsychrobacter sp. | reverse complement strand
GAATAATACCTATACTGCGGATCAAATATTACAGAATCAGTTCAACTCTAATATTACTTACACAAAGAATTGGCAAAATAAACCGTATTCATTATCAGTTGGTGCAAGACACAGTCAGAATTCAGGGACAGGTTTAGTGGATGTCACGTTACCCACTGTGAGCTTTTTCCTTAATCAGTTCAGCCCATTTCAAGGGAAGAACAGTGTAGGTAACAAATGGTACGAAAAGATAACGATTGGCTATACGTTCACAGGGCTAAATCAAATATCATTCTATGATAGTACATTCAGCCTGAGCACTTTGAAATTAGAAGACTTCAGAAATGGAATGAAACATGATATACCTATAGGTGCGACTTATAATGTGTTTCGTTATTTAAAGATGGATGTAAGAGCTAATTACTCAGAATACTGGCTTACGCAGCAGCAGTATAGATGGTATAACGCTGCTTCCGACCAGTTGGACACCATCATCAATAGAGGGTTTTACACGGCAAGAGATTTTAACGCATCAGTAAACTTTAATACTACTATTTATGGGTTGAAGATGTTTAAAAAAGGAGCGTTAAAAGGTATACGTCATACTTTGATACCTAGTGTCGGATTAACCTATACACCCGACTTTGCTAACGAGCCATTCCGCTACGGTTATCAAACTGTATTAAGTAACAATGCAGAACAACCCCAGTATATTTCTCCTTATGAAACTTCTGTAGTTGGTGTGCCGGGGCGTGGTCAGTATGGTAATTTTAGTAGTATGCTAACGTTTGGGTTGAATAACAACTTGCAAATAAAAGTAAGAACTAAAGACTCTGTGGGGTCAAAGAATATTAGTTTAATAGACAATTTCAATATTACCGGAGGTTATGACATCGCTAAGGATTCGTTTAATTGGAGTAATGTTAGTATGTCTTTTACTACTAATCTGTTGAATAAGGTAAATATTATTGCTAATGCTTCTTTTGATCCTTATATGAGAGACTATGAAACAGGAGGTAGGGTAAATAAGACGTATATAGGCAATGGTGGTATTGCCAGGTTTAGCAATGCTACTATAAGCATGTCTACACAGCTTAATTCAGGTTCTGATGGTAGCACTACAAATAACCCCGCTAGAAGTTCAGAGGAGTTTCGCAGACTAATGGCTTATGGTCACTACACGGATTATGTAGACTTTTCTGTGCCTTGGAATGTAAGCTTAAGCTACTCTCTGAATATAAGAAATGATTATCAGTCGGTGACTAAACGGGATTCAATAGTTTTTAGTAATCACAATCTTACAGTTAGTGGAGACTTGAGTGTGACGGATAGATGGAAATTATTAGTGAGTACTAGCTACGACTTTATCAACAAACAGGTTCAGCTGTCACAAATAAGAATAATGAGGGATCTGCATTGCTGGAGAATGGAGTTGTCTACTATCCCATTCGGACCAAGAAAGAATTACACCTTTACACTAAATGTAAAAGCACAAGTACTTCAAGATCTTAAGTTGCTAAGGCGCAGAGACTTTAGGGATATTTAGAACTTTTGTTATTCTCTTTTATCAGCATCTCATTTATTGCATCTATCCACAATCTATGGCCATAGCCTGTCCAGTGAGTATCTCCGGGGCGATATATTCTTTTGGTTTCTTGTTTGTAGACAGAGTAAATGTCTATCACTTTTATGTTTAGGTCAGGGTGGTCCTGTATACGGGGTATCAAATGATTGTAGCCGTCAGGTTGTATTATGGAAACGGGGTTGGGTATTAGCGCTATATATACATTCTCGAAGCCATTGTTTGTATAGTGCTCATATATGGTATTTAGGTTCTGTATTATGCTATCAACCGATGAGCTACTCAGTTTGCTATAAGAACTTTTGTTACCCTTAGGCAGTGTAGTGCTTTTTAGAAACAGCTGTTCCCCATTCTTTGCTATAGTTACATTGCCCGATGCTCGGTTGAACACGGTATAGTTTAACCATGCTTTTGCTTCCCTTACAGGGTTGATAAAGTTATAGTTGAACAGGTTGTATTCAATGTTTTGGTTGATATAGGGATTGAAGAGGTCGCCAATGCTATCCGGTATAGGGAACTTTGCGTAATTCACTGCATCGTAAGACGTATTTAGAGCTGTAGGCTCAATAGGCTTCACCATCCACATTATGTCCTGCGTGCTGAGGAAGCTTTGGATATAACGTTCTGCTACTTCTATTACTAATATGTTCTCTTTAGTGCTATCTATTTTGTAATGCAGTTCTTGCAGATAACGCCATGCGTATCTATATTCATTCACTCCTGCAAAGGCACTGTCAGGAGCCATATGAGTATAGCTGTCGCCGAGTAGGTATAAGTTGATATTATTCTCACCTGAGTATTCAGGTTTAGGGAAGTAGTAATCTAGCTCGCTATGAAATTTGGGGACAAGGTCTAGAAATGCCATGTCTACAAGGTCTCCTTTATTTGTTTGGTGTGTGCCAAACGGTCCGCTATCAATGTTGTTTCGTACCGATGATATTTCTCCCATCATCTCTCTAGATGTAGAGATGAAGAGTATGCCGATACCCAAAACGATCAATATATAGCTTACGACCTTTTTCATATGGTTTAGAATTGGAAATAGATGAACTGGTTCTCTCCAAATACTCCAAAGAAGTAGCAAGCTAGTATCATGCCTGCTACGTATAATATATACTTGGTTTTATCTTTTATAAAATGTTTAGGTAGTCTATTCTC
>CAZPDA010000303.1:0-2723 GCA_964585115.1 uncultured Flavipsychrobacter sp. | reverse complement strand
GAAAGTAGTAGTACATCACAATGATACGTATTTACATTTTCTCTTTAAGGTACTACTGTGTTCTCCTTCTTCAGATCATATAGTTTCTTCCTGGCTGTTTGCACATACGTGCTGCCAGGATATTCGAGCACCAACTGTTCGAAGTAAGCTTTCGCTTTCTCGGGTTGGTTGAGATATTTTTCATTGATCTCTGCTATGCGGAATAAGGCATCATCGCCTAGCACATCATCTCCATGTTCATCATGTATTTGTGCCAGATACATCAAGGCCTCTTTAAAGTTTTTGTGCTTCATAGCCAGCTTAGCACGTTGCATGAGTATGTCGTCATTCAGCGGATGTTTAGGATACACTTTGGTTATGCTATCCAACAACTCGGCTGCTTCTTCATCTTTGTTCTGAAACATCAATAAGTCTGCATATGCAAAACGCTCTAAAGGAACCATGTTGCTATCAGCACTCACATTTTCAGTGAGTAGAACGGAAAGGTATAAGGCATCGTTGGCAATGAGTTCTGATGTAGATGCTTTTAATACGGATAGTTGAGATTCTGCCCACTCAAAATCTCCACGGTAATATGCCAACTTGCCATTTCTGAAACGAGCTTCTTCTCCAAGGCGGTCTTCTCTGAATGCTTTGTCTACTTGTGTATAGATAAGAGATGCATCCCATATCTTGCCTGTCAGTATATAGTAGTCTCCAAGTTGTAGCTTACACTCTCCTAATATATCTCTACGTATGTTTGGCTGCTTAATTGCTTTCTCCAAGATGTCTACACCTTTCTGTGGATGTCCTGCATATTGTGCTTCCAGCATGGCATATGCTCTTACTGCGTCTTTACCATAGTAATCAGGGTTGTTATTCAGAAAGGTTTCAAAGTCTTTGGATAATGCTGCTATTTCTTCTTGAGTAGGATTTAGTTTGTTTTGTAATAAGGAAAAGCGAACACGTAATTGCTCATTGGTTACTTCTTTTTTGAAGTTCGGATTATCTGTTTTTTCTAAGATCTCTTTGTAAGCTTTTAGTGCATACTCGTACTCCTCCTCTTTTACAGCATAGCGTGCAAAGGTTAGCAATCGCTCCCCACCTTCTTTATATCTAGTATCCATAGCCTGCACCTGCATTAGTGCGCCTTCCCAATCTCCTTTTTGTGTGTAGAGCCAGGTAAGTATATCTGAGTAAAGTGTATTATCAGGCTGTTCATTGATTTTTTTGATCACTATTTTTTGTGCCTGTACCAACTTCTTGCGGTCATCACCCAATAGCTCCAGTAGGGTTGCTTTTATATCATCATCCCCACGGTTGTAATATCCTGTACCACCATCCAATAAGGTGATCACGGCCTTGTCAATATCACCATTCTCCGCATATAGCCTTGCCAATGGGCCACTATACATATAAGCGTTCTTGAGCAGATCGCGAGCTTTTTCATAAGTCTTTAGGGTATAGTCCTTCCTGTTCAGCTCGGTAAACTTATAAGCTATACGTTGAGTGAGCAGGTCATCGCCATTGATCTCTTCCAGGGCTTTGTCAAATTCCTGCTCTGCTTTTTTCTCTTTGCCTTCAGCAAGGTATATTCTGCCCATGTCTATATAAGAGAGGGCTACATAAGGTGGAAAGTTACTACGAGAGTCTACCAGTTTTTTTGCCGACTTATAATCTTCTAGTTTGATGAGCAGGTCTAAATAGCCGGAGTAGTATTTATCATTTCTCGGATCATTTTTATAAAGGCGTTTATAAATATCCAGTGCATCCTGGTACTCTTTTCTCATGATGTGCATCTCAGCCATCTGTACAGGGTCTTGTTGTGCCCATACACTTAGGGTAGTAAACAGTCCTATGGTAAGTAGTGTCAGGTACTTAGTGACTTTCGATCCGATATTGCTCCTTCTGCTCATATTCAAGTGATACTCCTTTATAGACAGGTTGTGCTTGCATCAGGTTTGAAACAAGCACAAGACTATTATAGATAACGTATCCAAAAACGGTTTTAGTTTCTTAAAGGCTTACCTGTTTGTAAAATGCTTTGCAGGCGCTCCAGCGTTTTGCGTTGTCCGCATAGGCTTAGGAATGCTTCTCGTTCCAGGTCTAGCAAATACTGCTCACTAACCAATGTTGGTTGAGACAGATTACCACCGCACATTACGTAGGCTAGTTTCTCAGCGATGAATTTATCATACTCGCTGATGTAATTACCACGCCACATGCCATGTGTACCTGCTAAGATAGGCCCCATGCCATCCTTGCCCTGTACTTTTATATCGGTACGTTGTACGGGTTGTGTATAGCCCAGATCATGTAGCGATAATACCTTGCGCTTAGCATCTGCAATACGTCTGTCCATATTCATGGATATAGCATCCGTACCCTTGCGGAATATAGACATATCATATGCTTCCTGTGCAGAGGTAGCTACTTTAGCGGTACCTATGTTGATGAAGAGTTGTTGTAAATAATTCAGTTCGATATCTTCTTTGATATTACGGTCGGATGCGCGTAATGCCATCTCTTTGGTACCACCACCACCAGGTATCAAACCAACACCTAGCTCTACAAGACCGATATAGGTTTCTGCTGCGGCTTGTACAGCATCTGCATGTAGACACATTTCACAACCTCCACCAAGGGTCATACCATGAGGCGCTACTACTACAGGCACACTGCTGTAGCGCAAACGCATGGTTGTGTTTTGGAATTGACGCACCGCCATATCCAACTCGTCATAC
>CAZPDA010000302.1:0-2737 GCA_964585115.1 uncultured Flavipsychrobacter sp. | reverse complement strand
TACTAATAATTTTTATTACATGGCAGTCGGTAATATACTTGGTGGTGTTAAGATGTATGAGCAAGATTTTCCGGTTAGTATACCTAATACTACAGTAAACATGAAAGATGTTAAGGTATATCCAAACCCTGCTAAAGATCAAGTATATATAAGTTGGGGAGCTGATTTTACAAGTGGAGGAGATGTATATGTAAAATTGGTGTCAGTTACCGGTCAAGAGGTAGCTGCTAATGTTTATGATGCTAATACTCTAAATGTGTCATTGCAGTTAAGTGATGTAGCTGCAGGTGTATACTATTGTATAATACAGTCAGGACAAAATAAAATAGTAAAACCAGTATCGATATTTAAGTAATACCGATCCATTATAAATAGAACGATAATAAAGAAAGCCCTTGCAATTGCAAGGGCTTTAATGTTATTGTCTAAAATTGTTCTGGTATCTTATTCTTTACCACCTTCATTCTCAGCTTGACGTAGAGCACGTGTCATAACAACTGATGCGATAGGAATACGAGGTGAGTTCATAATCTCGATATCTCCAGCTTCAATATCCTCAACACGTACGTTACCATTCAATTGTAAGTTGGTAATATCTACAGTAAGTGCCTCTGTAAGGTTTTTAGGTAGCGTACGAACCTTTACAGACTTAAGTTTGATAACAAGACGACCACCAGCTTTTACACCTTCTGGCTGACCTGTGAACTTAATAGGAAGATCAGCGATAACTTTCTTATCGTCAACTAGCTCTAAAAAGTCTACGTGAGTAAGCTCATCAGTTACTACATCAAACTGTAGATCTTTCATGATACAACGGTAAGTGTTACCGTCTACTGTGATCTCAGCGATCTGGAATTGTGGCGTGTAAACTAACGGACGAAGAGATAGCTTGTCAGTGTGAAACTGAATGTTCTCTTTACCACCATAGATAACACCTGGTACATTACCTTCAGAACGAATTTGGCGAGATGCTGATTTACCTAGTTCGCTTCTTAGTTGTCCTTCAATTTTTACAACTTGCATTGTTATATGTTTTTGTTCGTTCAACACTCGACGACCCACTTGCCAAACGCCGGGATGTTAAAGTTCACATTTTCAATTAATTCATCATTGAGTTTACGGCATATAGCCGGGCATGTTTTGTTGTATAGACAGTCTTAAATATTATATATCAACTATCTCTTGTTACTATGAACAAATAGAGAGCTGATAGATTTATTTTCAAAAGTGTTGCGTATAGCAACTGCAAAAAGATCTGCTGTAGATAATACTTTTACCTTGTCGCTTTTACCTTTAAGCCTTATTGTATCACACACTACCAATTCTTCTAGCTCAGAGTTATCAATGTTCTCATAAGCTTTACCACTTAACACAGGGTGCGTACAAAATGCTCTAACTGATAGTGCACCTTTTTCTTTCAATATACCGGCAGACTTGCTCAGTGTACCAGCCGTGTCACAGATATCATCTATCAATATCACGTGTCTATCCTTCACATCACCTATTACAGTCATCGCTTCTACCTCATTAGCACGCTTACGTTGCTTATCACAGATAACCATATCTACCTGAAAATACTTCGCTACCTCGCGTACTCTGTTGGTACTACCCACGTCAGGGGACGCAAAGATAATGTTTTCCATCTTAAGATTTTCAATATATGGAATGAATATAGCCGAGCTATCTAAGTGATCCACAGGGATATCAAAGAAACCTTGTATCTGGGGAGCGTGTAGGTCCATGGTCATTACTCTGTTTGCTCCTGCTGTAGTCAATAGATTAGCTACTAGCTTAGAACCTATTGATACACGCGGTTTATCCTTTCTGTCTTGACGAGCAAAACCATAGTAAGGAATAACAGCAGTAATATAACCTGCAGATGCTCTTTTTGCAGCATCTATCATCATTAGCAACTCCATCAAGTTGTCTGACGGAGCAGATGTAGCTTGTACAAGGAAAACATAATCACCACGGATTGACTCCTGAAATTCAGGTTGGAACTCTCCATCGCTAAACTTGTGGATCTGTAGTTTACCTAATTCTTTGCCGTATGACTTGGCAATTTTCTCTGCAAGATACTCAGAGCCTGTGCCTGAGAAGATTTTTACTGAAGGCTGCATGGACGTTTTTTGGAATTGAGCTGCAAAGTTAGCCATTCCAGTCTGTTATCAAAAAATGAACAATATTTTTACTTTCAGAATATTTTGAAAGTTTGATAATTAATATTAGTTTTACATCATGAAGTTAGATGAGGCAAAACAACAGTTCATACAAACATGGGGCGTATTAGGTTCTCAATGGGGTATCAATCGTACTATGGCACAGATACACGCACTGTTATTATTATCTCCTAAAGAGATGAGTGCAGATGAGATAATGGATGAGCTGAAGATAAGCCGTGGTAATGCTAATATGAATATCAGAGAACTTATCGATTGGAATTTAGTAGAGAAAACTTTGATACCCGGTGAGCGTAAAGAGTTCTTCGTTGCAGAGAAGGATATTTGGAAAGTAGGGATGAGAATTATCAACGAGCGTAAGAAGAGAGAGCTAGACCCTATGATACAAGTGTTAGAGAAGCTAAAAGATATAGATGATGCAGATAGTCATAAAGAAGAAGCTGAGGCATTTAATAATACCATCGGTCAACTGCAAAAGTTTACAAAACAAGCGGATAAGACTTTAGCTGGTTTGATAAAAGCCGATGAGCACTGGTTTACCGGTACGCTTCTTAAGG
>CAZPDA010000301.1:0-2746 GCA_964585115.1 uncultured Flavipsychrobacter sp. | reverse complement strand
AGATACACTAACGTGGCTGAATATGCAAGACACCACCATATAGCACATACATTATTAGGATATACGATGCCTGCCATTTGGCGGGCATTTTTATGTATATGTTGTTTTGTGTATGTGTTCCGTTTTGTTTCGGTTTGTTCTCTGTAGGTATGGGTGTGAAATGTTCTCATTTTGGGTGATGCGCTGATAGTTAAGGGTTTACGTTGTTCTCTGTTTTGTTCTCGCGGGAACAATTTTCATGCATGGTGTTTTGTGTTTATGTATAAGTGCTGCGTTGCTGCTGCCTGCTGTTTGTTGTTTTTATTACTGCCCCGAGGTGTAGGGATGGTAATAGATAACCGATGTCTATTACCGCAAAAATACAACTTTTTATCCGTATAGTCGTTGCCAACCACCTCCCCTTCGGGTGCTCCTCCTTGCTAAGGAGGAGCGTTTATGGTCTGGGTTGAAGATTCCCCTCCTGTGTAGGAGGGGTGCCCACAGGGCGGGGTGGTAGCTACAACCCCACAGGGTGAAAATACCCTATTGCAGAGGGGAGAGGTTTTCAATATCTTACAGGCTTATTCCCGACACATGAGTATACATTCTGTAAAAGCGTATCAAAGAGAAGTAGAAGAAGATAGACGCTATGGTGGTTCTGCAAATGAACTTTCTATAAGAGATGCTTTTAAAAACCTGCTAAATGACTATGCTCGTGCAAAGGGTTTACGGTTGATATACGAGTTGCCTTATAAGACAGCAACAGGTAAAAGCGTAAAGCCTGATGGTACGCTAAAAGATAGCTTGCAAAATGCTTGGGGGTTTTGGGAGAGCAAAGACGAAGCAGATGATATAGACGAAGAAATAAGAAAAAAGTTTGCTAAGGGGTATCCTAACGATAATATACTCTTCGAGGATAGCCATACTGCTGTACTATATCAACATACGGCAGAAGTATTGAGGGCAGATATGGCTGATGCCGAGCAACTGCATGAGCTTATAACTAAGTTTATCAACTATGAGCGACCCGAGGTAAAAAGCTTTAGAGAGGCGATAAATAGGTTTCAAGAGCATATACCACATGTCACCAAAGCACTACGTGAAATAATAGAAGCACAGGCAGAAAACCCCGCGTATATAAAACAGCGTGATGAGTTTTTAGAACTGTGTAAAGAAGCTATTAATCCTGATGTAGTGATAGAGGATGTGCGCGAAATGCTGATACAGCATATACTTACAGCTGATATTTTCAATACTATTTTTGATGAGCCACATTTTCACAGAGAGAATAATGTAGCTAAAGAGCTAGAGCAGGTATTGGATACCTTCTTTACAGGTAGCCTACGCAGACAAACGCTGGACTCTATAAAGCACTATTATGATGTAATAAATGCCAGAGCTGCCGACATAGCCGACCATCACGAGAAGCAAAAATTCCTGAAAGTAGTATATGAGACCTTTTATAAAAGTTATAACCCCAAGGCTGCAGATAGGCTGGGAGTGGTGTACACACCCAACGAGATAGTGCGCTTCATGGTAGAGAGTACCGACTATTTGTTACACCAACATTTTGGTAAATTTCTGGAAGATAAGGGAGTAGAGATACTAGACCCTGCTACGGGTACCGGCACGTTTATTTGTGACATAATAGACTATATAAGCCCCCACAAACTAGAGCATAAATACCGCGAAGAACTACATGCTAATGAGGTTGCGATATTGCCCTACTACATTAGCAATCTAAATATAGAGTTTACCTACAAGCAGCGGATGAAAAAGTATGAGGAGTATGTAAACCTATGCTTTATGGATACGCTGGATAATTTGGGCTTTAAACGGGCAAGGCAGAATGATTTGTTCAACCCTTTTACAGAGGAGAACAGTAAGCGTATCATGCGGCAGAATGCCAAGAAGATAAGCGTAGTGATAGGTAACCCGCCTTATAATGCCAACCAACAGAATGAGAATGATAATAATAAGAATAGGGACTATCCTGAAATAGATCAAAGAATAAAAGACACTTTTATAAAAAATAGTACAGCGCAGAAAACAAAGTTGTACGATATGTATAGCCGTTTTTATAGATGGGCTATTGACAGAATACAGGATAATGGTGTGATAGCATTTGTTACCAACCGTTCATTTATTGATAGCAGAACTTTTGACGGATTTAGAAAAACGATACAAGATGAGTTTGATAATGCCTATATCATAGACACAAAAAGTGATGTGAGGGCAAATCCTAAGATATCGGGTACTAAACACAATGTATTTGGTATACAAACGGGGGTAGCTGTATTGTTTTTGGTACGTAAGGAAAGCAAGAAGAAAAAAAGGAACTGCGATATACGCTATGTAACGATGGATGATTTTTGGACAGCAGACCAAAAATTAGAATGGTTTGGAGAGCATAAAATTCAAAACATACAATTTGAACATATAAAACCTGATAAGAATAATAATTGGCTTGATTTAACCGACAATGATTGGGAAAAGTTGATTCTAACAGCAGATACTAAATCCTCATCTTCAGTTTTATTTAATGCTAGTTACAACGGTATTGTTTCTAATAGAGACGAATGGGTTTATGACTTTAATAAAAAGTCATTAATTGATAAAGTGAAATTCTTTAGCGATGTCTTCAATGACCACGTTAAAGATGTCTATAATGATTCTATTAAATGGAGTGAGACATTAAAAAGAAGATATGATGCAGGTAAAAAAATAAGTGTTGATGCTAAATATATAATAAGTGTAAATTTTAGAC
>CAZPDA010000300.1:0-2757 GCA_964585115.1 uncultured Flavipsychrobacter sp. | reverse complement strand
TAATAACATTATTGGGCCGCCAAGTGTGCTTATGTTTCACAGTTCGGTCAATGAATATTATGAGCCTGAAATGAAATGGTTGGTAGATATTGAATATTATATAAACGTTCTTATAAAGGAAAAAGGGAAATATATTGATCAGCCATTAATAAATATGAGCTATAATGATAGCCAAGTAACTAATGGTTGCTTAAACAACCCTGAAGTAGAGATACCCGAATTTTTGCATATAACGTCGAAATATGATAATCGTTTCGCAAAAGACATTATGATATACGATGCATTTTGGAGGTCTATGAGAAATAATGAAATAAGGTCTCTTAATGACCTTTCTATATATGCAAAAAGCTACGATGTACCTCAATTCATAAAAAAAATAGTAACGTTTCAGCAGCACATTCCGCAAGCTATACTTAATAACGGTCTCTGTTCTAAGTTGCTAATGACCACATCCTACCTATTTAATTCAAGGAATATATAACTTGTAGTATACATGCTGCTGTCAATAGTCATTATAAACTACAACACTTTTGAAGTTACATGCAACTGTATCCGAAGTGTACTTGCACATATTCAGGATGCTGAGTATGAGATAATATTAGTAGATAATGCATCTACCAAAGATGATCCTGAGAAGTTTGCTCATCTATTTCCCGGTATTACGCTAATAAAAAGTAGTGAGAATGGTGGATTTGCAAAAGGCAATAATTTAGGTATAAAGCATACAAAAGGCGACATTATTCTTTTATTGAACTCAGACACCATTGTTGTAGACAATAGTATTGATAGAGCGGTTTCCTTTTTACAAAAAAATCCCAATTATATACTATCTACAAAGCTAACATACGAGGATGGAGTATATCAGAAGAATGCAAGAAAATTCAGAAGTATTAGAAATGAACTGCTAGACATAATAAGACCTACCTTATACCTACTACCTTATGAACAAAGAGCACAACTAATGCTCAATCAATACTTCAAAGGCGATTTTGACACGGAATGTGATTGGGTAAGTGGTGCTTTTATGATGTTTTATAAAAAACACTTAGATCTTTTACCTGGCCAAAAGCTTGATGAACGATTCTTTATGTATGGTGAAGATCATTTATGGTGTTATCAATTTGCAGAGCATGGGATCAAAAGCTATTTTTTATCCACTGCATCTATAATACATATAGCTAATGCCAGTACCGAACCTTCAAAAAGGCTAAAGTTGCTACAAACAGCTTTGAAGCACGAGCTTGAAATAATGGCATATAGAAAAGGGAAGCACTTATATTATCATATATTTAAGATAATATATACTACAAAAGAAAAAGCACGCTATTATATAACTGATATTGTGCTTAAAATATTTAAAAAGCGCATCAGGTAGTAATATGGGTATCATCTTCCGTCAATCTATAAAGACTGTACTGGTTACTTTTACCGGAGCCTTGTTGGGTGCTGCTGTAGTCTACCTTTCTACACTACTACTACCTACGCAACTATTAGGGTTTAGTAGAAACTTGTTAAGCCAAGCCCTTATTGCGTCTCAATTTGTGCTAATAGGTATGCACTCTATGTTGTATATCTTCATTCACAAATACCCTAAAGATCATAATGGAAGACCGGTGCTTATAACAATAAGTATCATTACCCCAATACTACTGACCCTTTTGTTTGCAGTGGCATACTATTTTTCAAGGCAGTACCTATTACCGTTTTATAATCAAGATGATATTGCGTTAGTAGAGCGCTATTATATGTGGCTTCCTCCATATATTCTACTCTGGTCGCTAATAACGGTTTTAGAACACTTTCTAAACGCTCAAATGAAGGTAGCAGCATCTTCTTTTTTGAAAGAGATCGTTGTAAGGGCATTTAATATCCTTCTAATAGTAGCTTATGGAGCAGGTTATATCTCTTTCGATGTCTTTTTAACGCTTACCATACTCCTACTAGTGATTCCGGTATCCGTATTATTGATTATGGCCAAGCGTGTAGAGGGATTTCGCTTTTCTCTCAATCTATCTGTCATCAGCAAAAAGGAGTATAAAAGCATATTTAACTTCGCTTTCTTTCATTTACTGCTGAACCTATCTATAGTACTCTTAGACTATATAGACATTATCATGATACCCATACTTAGTACTGACGGTATGGCTGCAGCAGGTATTTATTTCATTGCAGTATATGTTATGTCTGTACAGATGATACCGTATAGAGCACTTACCATGTCTGTTACTCCTAAGCTCACACAAGAGTTACAGTCTGGAGATATGACAAAAGTGCAAGATACTTTTAAGCGTTCCAGTACCAACATATGGATTGTATCACTTGGCATCACAGCACTTACTATAGCCAACCTAGACAATTTAGTAAGACTACTGCCCGAACAATATTCGCCAGTATATGGCTTAGTTCTGATCCTTATAATAGGTAGGGTAATAAACCAACTATCCGGCATGAATAATGAGGTAATTAGTGCATCTGATCATTATCGCTTCAACTTCTATATTACTATACTATTAATAGTGCTAGTAGTTCTACTCAACTTTATTCTAATACCAACATATGGGATATATGGTGCAGCATGGGGTACGACCATTGCTATTAGTATACATAACATTTTAAAAATGATCTTCATTTGGGTGAAGTTTAGGCTTCACCCTTTCTCTAAGGGTAGTATATCCATTATTATTTGTAGTGCAATACCTATGGCAATTAGCTACATTATTCCTTACATATACCATCCTGTTGTCGATACAATTGTAC
>CAZPDA010000299.1:0-2789 GCA_964585115.1 uncultured Flavipsychrobacter sp. | reverse complement strand
TACCGTTATTCTTAACACGTAACTTAACCGTATATGTACCAGGACAGAATGGTGGCTCAGGATCTATGATTGCGTCTGCACTAGCATTGTTTGGTACATCTATACCAGTCCAAAGACCCGACTTAGTTATAGCTGGTGTAACAATTCTATTTCTGCCAACTTCAGAACTACTAACCGCCGGACTATAACCGTTCCATGCGTTGCTACCTACTTTTTCAGCAAGGCGTAGTGCACTCTCTGAGGCAATAGTACCCATCCAAGGGTCTTTATAATATAAATCAAGGTCAAAATCATGTGTAGCACCACCTAAACCACCGTCTACATAGAAGTACATTTGAGTAGGGTTGATACTAGTGATACCCGGAGGATTAGTGCCGGTATACTGCTTCATTGCGATAGACCCGCTTGGCAAAGTAGAGCTAGCATCCCAAGTAATTCTGGCAACTGTATCTTGTCCGAACAGGAATGTTTGCGTACCACCAGCAGTAGGCGTAGCAGGAACTGCTGTACAATTTGGAGGTATAGCTGTAGGTGTAAACTCATAAGCCCCTATATCTGGAACACCTTGTACAGTAGTTTCAGCACGAGGGTTACCATCAAGTCCTTTATCGTTTCCTGCAATCTGTACACCACGACCATTCAATGACCAACTAGAAGAGTTTGCAGGATCAGGGTGAAGGTCACCAGCACCAGGATTTTTGTATCCAGGATCGTACATCAATGAATTCATATCATTTCCACTAGCATTACGCCATGCTTGCATAGTGCTGTATGTACCACCATTCCATATATCATAAATAAGCGCGCCGGAACCAGGACGGTAAATATTGTTATAATCTGAGATCATATAAGATGGATCGTAACAATAAAGTACATACCCTGTACTTTGACTCTTAGACCATACGTTATTTTTAAACTCAACAGTACCATAAGTAGAATATGTATACAAATAGCCAGGATAATTAGTACTCCCTGTACCATCACTATGAATTGTATTGTTGTAATACTTAGTGCCCGAGTAATTATACATTGCCATCATTCCATAACATGTACCAGAAGTCTTTGCATAAACCTTATTATTGAACACCTGTGTACCATTATGGTAATAGTTATACATACCATATATAAGACCAGAAGTACTATTAACAGTAATATCATTAAAAGAGTACTCACCACCAGTATAACCACTCATATAGCAGTAAAGCGGATAAGTAGATCCTGTTGTTAGTTTATGATTGATCTTATTATAAGAAAATTTAAAGTTATTAGAATAGTACCAATAGTTATAAATAGAACCTGACGAGGTCGCTGTTTGATTAACTGTATTATGTGATATCGACGAGTTATCTGAATAGTAGTTATACCAATACTTACTACCTGTTGTACCTGTACGATCTATAGTATTATGCTCCATAGTTGAGTTCTCTGCATAATACAATCCGTAGATATAACTTGTACTTGTAGTGTGTACAATATCTATATCATTATAATCAAAAGAAGAGTTTGGAGCTTCATAAAGACCATAGACATAGCTACTTCCTTTAGTATTCATATCTATTTTATTATGACTTACAGAAGCATTATCTCCATAATAACAACCCATGAAGTACATAGTACCACCACCAGATTCACCTCTTAGATCATTACTATCTACTCTTACCTCTGTACCCGACGATGTATTATTATAGTCATATAGCAAGTAAACAGAACCACTACCAGTACTTACCATATCAATATCATTATTAGCAAACGTATAATATTGGCTATAGTATAGATAGTTGTAGATACTAGTACTACTTGTTACATCAATTTTGTTATTTCGAATACTACCCCTTTGTGTGCTAGTACCGTCACAATAGTACATGTATATAGGATAGTTAGTACCCGTGATACTTGTACCTGTATACTCATTACCGTCTATTCTAAAAGCATCATCAGCATAGTATGCATAGTATGCATAGAAAGTACCACCGCCAGAGCGTGTTATTTTATTATTTAGCATCGCAACGTTACTAGTATAGTATGTATATATACCGTAGTAATATGGACTAATAAACTCGTTATTTTCAAAAGTATTGTCAGCACTCAAACTAGAAGAAGCAGTACCGCTACCTCTCCAATATATACCATAAGAACCGTTCTCTATTTTACAATTCTTGATGATATTGTGATGTCCACTACTTAGAGATGTTGCATACACACGTGCTTTACTTGTGCTAGTAGAAGTACCAGTATTACCATACAAGCGACAACCATCTACAGTATTATACTGCGCTGAGCTTGCATAACGAAGACAAGTACCATAAGTACTATGTGTCTTTTCTAATCCAAGATTCTTAACAGTAATATACTTTGCACTATTAAAGTAGAAGATACTGTTGTTTGTAGTACTTGAACTAGAGCTAGTATTTCTAACTACTGTAGTAGTGTTATTACCATTTTCAGATTCGATGGTAATAGTGTTAGTAGCACTCGCACCTGTAATATTGTTTATTGTCAAACCAGATGTCATAGAGTGCGTACCGGGGCGAACCTTAAAAATAACAGGTCCAGAAACCCCTTTACTGTTCAGGTCGCTTATCGCAGCAGATAAGCTCGTGTAGTCCGGACTCGTACCATAAACGGTATATGTACCGTTCAAGGGTTGAGCTGTGGCAACAACTGCTGATATCATGACCAAAGCCATTGGTAGCAGTAACCGCCTTAGATAGTTGATGTGCTTCATTTTAAACATTTTAACGTTTACCTAATAGTTGTAATGACACAAATTCAAGCGCCATACTTAATAT
>CAZPDA010000298.1:0-2800 GCA_964585115.1 uncultured Flavipsychrobacter sp. | reverse complement strand
AGGTTAAAGTAAATAAGGTCCTGATTACACAGCCTAAACCTCAGACCGACAAGTCTCCCTACTTCGATTTAGCAAAGAAGTACGGCCTTGAACTGGAGTTTCATCCATTTATCAAGGTTGAAGGAGTGTCAGGAAAGGATTTTCGTAAGCAGAAAGTAGATGTATCAAGCTATACTGCTGTTGTGTTTACAAGCCGTAAGGCAATTGACCATTTCTTCCGCATATGTGAAGAGTTAAAGGTTAAGGTGTCTCAGGATATGAAATACTTTTGTAGTACAGAAGCTGTAGCACTATATCTTCAAAAGTTTATACTTTACCGAAAGCGTAAAGTATTCTTTTCTGCAGATGGAAGTATCGCAGGCTTGCAAGAAGTCATCAATAAACATAAGCAAAAGGAGCGCTTTATTGTTCCTACTTCTGATAATGGTAAACATGAAATTGCGATATACTTAGAAGAAGAAGGTGCTGACTACGTTGAAGCTAACTTGTATAGGACTGTAGCGACTGATATAGAGCCTGTTATGAAGGATCATAACTTTGATGTTATTGTGTTCTTTAGTCCTAATAGCGTTAATACATTGTTTGAGCATGACCCTAAGTTTAAACAGAATGGTACATTAATAGGAGCTTTCGGTCCTACTACGTCAAAAGCTATTGAGGATGCAGGTCTAAGGCTAGATATAAAAGCGCCTGCCCCCAACGCACCGTCTATGATATCTGCTTTAGAGCAATACTTGAAGAAATAAGCCTTTTATTATGGCTGAGAGATAAAGCATTAGGCTGCCCGACGGGTAGCCTTTTTTGTTTGTGTATACCTGTTTAATGCATAATTTGCCATCATGCAAAATAGATTAATAGACGAACAGAGCCCATACTTATTACAGCACGCCAACAATCCTGTAGATTGGTATCCATGGGGGAGTGAAGCCTTTGAAAAAGCTAAGAAAGAGAATAAGCCGGTTTTGGTAAGTATCGGTTATGCAGCATGTCATTGGTGTCATGTTATGGAGCGTGAAAGCTTTGAGAATGAAACGGTTGCTAAATACATGAATGAACATTTTGTAAACATAAAGGTAGACCGAGAAGAGTATCCTGATGTAGACCATATGTACATGGATGCAGTGCAAGCTATTACAGGTAATGGTGGATGGCCGCTAAATGTGTTTGTAACACCTGACAGAGTGCCTTTTTATGGGGGTACTTATTTTCCGCCTAAGTCTATGTATGGAAGGCTTTCTTGGCCCGAGGTTCTAGAGCGTATGAATACTATATGGCATGAGCAGCAAGAGGAAGTTTCTGCACAAACTGAACAAATGGTACAGTTCTTGAAAAATGCTTCATCTATTAGCGCTACTGCTCCTGAGAATGAGCTGAGCTGGGATAGTGTAGATAAGCTGATACAAGAGCTGGTAAGAGTAGGTGATAAAGAGAAGGGTGGCTTTAATAAAGCACCTAAGTTTTTAGGCACTATGGCCATTTCTGCATTGGTCAATCATTACTACTACAAAGGAGATGAAGAGGCTTTGAAGCATGCTATGTTTAGCCTTGATAAAATGCTTGACGGAGGTATTTACGACCAAGTAGGAGGGGGTATATCTCGTTATGCAACTGATGATAATTGGTTAATACCTCATTTTGAGAAAATGCTTTATGATAACGCATTGCTGATAAGTGCGATGAGTGATGCTTTTTTAGTGTCAGGAAAAGAGCGTTATAAGCGAGCTATAATTGACATTGTTTCGTTTGTAAATGCAGAGTTGAAACAAAAGGATGGAGAGGCATTTTATAGTGCTTTAGATGCCGATAGTGAAGGGGGTGAAGGCAAGTTCTACACATGGAGTTGGGCAGACTGGAAGCGTATTACAGGTGGGGATGAAGTGGTAGAGGCATACTATGGAATTGTACCAGATGGTAATTGGGAAGGTGTAAATATTCTAAGTGTTACGAAGAGTATAGCTGATGTTGCGAATCAGTTCGGTATCAGTGAGTTTGATGTGAGGAATAGGGTTGATGTTGCTAATGGAAAACTTAGAGAAGAACGAACAAAAAGAATAAGACCACAATTAGATGATAAGTCATTGCTGTCTTGGAATGCACTGATGAATATAGCATTGTCCAAAGCTGGTATAGCATTAAGTAATGAAGCTTATATACATCAAGCAGAAGCGCATATGAATTGGATGCTTGCCGCTTATAACAAAAGTGGCGAAAAGATGTACCATACATGGAAAGATGGCAAGGCTAAGATAAACGGTAAGCTTGATGACTATGCTTATTTGATAAAGGCATTGATAGAGCTTACTAATGCTACAGGTAATGGGAAATGGATCTTAAAAGCTGATAGCTTGATGGAATTACTGCAAAAATATTTTGCGCATGAAAATAATGGCTTCTTTTATTTTTCATCCTCTTATGATAATGAAGTGCCTGTAAGGAAAGTAGATATTTATGATGGTGCACAGCCATCTGCTAATGCAGTAATAGCTGATAGTCTAATTAAGTTAGGGTTGTGTATGGAGAAAAGTAGTTGGATTGAGCAAGGTCATTTTATGATAAAAAAAATAGCTCCAACTGCAGAAAAGTATCCTTACTCTTTTAGTCAGTGGGCTATTAGTGAGCAATGTTTACTTGCCGGATATAAAACTGTAGTGGTTGCTGGCGATGATAATAGCAGCTTCTTCAAGAGTTTAAACGCTATATTTACACCTGCGCTAGTTAAGCTAAAAGTTAATAATGGCGCGGTTATAGAGCTCCCTGTCATTAACTTTAAGGTTCACGGCAAAGAGGTCAAGGTGTATGT
>CAZPDA010000297.1:0-2802 GCA_964585115.1 uncultured Flavipsychrobacter sp. | reverse complement strand
TGTCCCACCTGTCCCACATGAGGGTAGCCTCCCTATAGCTGGGACAAGGGACAAGGTTAATGCTATTCGTCACTTCTAATGTAATGAGAAGTCTCCTGAGTACTTGCAATTAGCCATACCAACTATTTATTGAGGAGATTTCTCAGGTTCGTTCCTCACCGTTCGAAATGACAACCTTGATTGTGGTGGTCGTGTATCGTTGTATCACTGTATCGATATAGGTATAAGTAAGTAAACCTACTTTTCACTTTTCCTTTTTGATTTTTCACTTATACGTAGTCGTAGGTATTTTTCCACTTATACATATTTATTCAGAATAAAAAGTCATTCTTTACTACCTTTGCGCTACATTTTTATTAATCTGCCGTTAAGTATGCTGCGTGAAGAGACAATAAAACCAAAGTTACCAATGTTGGTAGCGGCTCGTATTAAGGACTATAAGCAATTGCTGAAGCCTAATTTGAGCTTTATGGTGGTGTTCTCCAGTGTTATAGGTTATCTACTGGCACCGGGCATCAGCTTTGATATTACTAGTGTGGTAGTGCTATTCGTCGGTGGTATATTGGTTACAGGTGGTGCTAATACCATCAACCAGATACTAGAGCGTGAGGGGGATAGCAAAATGGAGCGTACCAAGAACCGTCCACTACCTACAGGGCGTATACAGCCTACAGAGGCTTGGTTCATAGCCGCATTTGCAGGTATATCGGGCGCATTACTACTGGGTCTGTTCTTCAACCCACTGGCAGGTATCCTTAGTTTCATCTCATTATTATTATACGGGTTTGCCTATACGCCTATGAAGCGTGTGCATCCCATTGCTGTACTTATAGGAGCTATACCGGGTGCATTACCGCCACTATTGGGCTGGGTAGCCGCTACGGGGCAGATAGCAGGTGCCGCAGGGTATGGTGGTATCGTGTTGTTCCTGATACAGTTCTTTTGGCAGTTCCCTCACTATTGGGCTATTGGCTGGGTAGGGTACGACGAGTATCAGAAGGCAGGCATCAGTATGCTGCCATCTCAAGAGCGTACCTCTAAGTTCACCGCATTGCAGTGCATGTTCTACAGCTTGGTGTTGATACCAATGGCAGTAGTGCCACGTATGTTGCAGATGACGGGCAATATAGGTATGTGGGTAGCAATAGGCTGCGGCATACTATACTTTATCGCATCTATCGCATTCTTTAAGCATAACGATTATAAATCAGCAAAAAGGGTGATGTTCTCTTCGTTCATCTACCTGCCTGTTGTATTGTTGGCATTGCTGTTCGATAAATTTTAATTCAGTATAACGATGAGTGGCGTAATGGGAGCATCAAAGCAAAGAAAGAAGATACATCCGCACAAGTTCAACCTTTGGATAGCTATTGCCAGCATCATCATGATGTTTGCAGGTCTTACCAGTGCCTACATCGTGCGTCAGGCTCAGGGCAATTGGAATTATTATAAACTACCCGATACCTTTACTTACTCTACAATAGTAGTGGTGGTTAGTAGTTTGACGATGATAATGGGTATACGCGCCTTCAAGCAGCGCAAGATGCCAATGTATAAATTGCTTATTACAACAACATTGATTCTTGGTGTGCTATTCTGCGCACTACAGATATTGGGATTCTCACAATTATATGATCAAAACATCCGTGTAGATGGAAATCCGAGTGAATCTTTCCTGTTTATCATAGCAGGATTGCACTTAGTACACATTGTGGGTGGCATTTTTGCATTATTAATTGTATTTTTCCGCGCCTTTAGGACTAGAGTAAAGGTCTACAACGCTACAGGATTAGAAATTGTCGGTACTTACTGGCATTTCGTAGACGTATTGTGGATATATTTATTTGTGTTCTTTCTGGCAAATCAATAAAATTGTTTCGAAATTTGCGACCAAATTCACAACAACTGTAAATATTTATTTAGTTAATAATCTATGTCACAAGCAGCTACAGCTACAACAGCAGAAACTAAACCTTGGGGTGGCGGACGTTCACCGTTCAACGTCAGCTATGGTAAGATCATGATGTGGTTCTTCCTATTGTCTGATGCGTTTACATTCGGTGCATTCCTTATCTCTTACGGTACTAAGCGTTTTTTCAGTGAGGTATGGCCTGACCCGAACCACGTATTCCATGCGTTCCCGTTCATGGGGCATATGGACCTACCACTAGTATTCGTGAGTTTGATGACCTTTATACTTATCGCCAGCTCGGTAACGATGGTGATGGCAGTACACGCAGGTCACTATGGCGACCGTGAGGGCGTTATCAAGTGGATGCTTTGGACAATCGTTGGTGGTGTAGCGTTCCTTGCTTGTCAGGCTTGGGAGTGGACACACCTTGGTCACCTTACAGGTGGTCTTTGGGGTACATTCACTGATGCCGGTATGGATCCTTCTACTTACTCAAGGTTCTATGATACAGGTGCAGCAGCGTATACAAGCGCATCTCCAGAGGTGATAACAACAGCTACACATAGCTTCTTCAACTTCTTCTTTACGATCACAGGTTTCCACGGTTTCCACGTATTGAGTGGTGTGGCATTCCTTATCCTTATCTTGGTAAATACAGTGAATGGTACTTATCACGACAGAGGGCATTATGAGATGGTAGAGAAAGTAGGACTATACTGGCACTTTGTAGATTTGGTATGGGTATTTGTATTCACCTGTTTCTACCTACTATAACAGTATCAGATTTTAAGCTTAACCATTATTACAACTAACTAATTTTAATATAATAACAATGTCTCATAGCAGCGGAAACGAAATACAAGACCTATACGAAGGCGACCAGTCTAAGT
>CAZPDA010000296.1:0-2804 GCA_964585115.1 uncultured Flavipsychrobacter sp. | reverse complement strand
AGCATATGATGCTTTCCATGAAACATTTGGTAATGATATGCTTGGGGTTTCTAAACGTGCCGCTTTTGTTATTGATAAAGACGGAGTAGTGCAATATGCAGAAGTTTTAGATAATCCCGGTGAGCTGCCTAACTTTACTGCTATACAAGAGTGTCTTAAAGAACTGAACTAAATAAAAACCTATAATATGAAACTAAAATTACTTATTGTATCACTTTTTGCATGCTCTGTTGCCAATGCCCAATACCTGCAGGGGGAGATGGAAAGTTGGAGAACAATTACAACAGGTTTCCCTCAAAACACTACTGAAGCTCCTAATGGCTGGTTTGGTAGTGATTCTTTGTTATACAACGTTGGTATCATTCTCGGTGGCACCAATCTAAAGCAACAAATGTTTAAAGATGGAGATGCACACACGGGCTCTTTTGCAGCAAAGGTGATTACCATAGATCAGGGTGCAAGTATTGGTAAACTGCCAGGCACGTTGGTAAATGCTAAAATAGGTTTCAATATGTCAGGTTTTGATCCTAATAATCCACAAAACAGTATTACCTATTCCGGCGGGCTACCGGTAAATGCTAAAATTGAAAATGTAAAGGCTTGGATAAAATATATGCCGAAGGGTAGTGATAACGCACGAATGGTAGCTTCAGCTGTCCTTGCAGGACAGGGTGCGAATGGTCAGGATTCTGTAGTTGGTGTGGCAGATACAACTTTTAGTACTGCAATTAACAACTATACGCTTATTGATTTGACGTTGGATTATCCTAATAATGTTACTCCTGATAAGCTATTAGTATTATTTGTAAGTAGTAGGAATGGCTCGACTGCTGAGGATAGCAGCATGATGCTAATAGATGATGTGTCTGCGAGTTATTTCTCTACCGGAATAGAAGTGCCATTGTTTACAGAAGATGTAGTAAGTGTATACCCTAATCCTGCTAAAGATGTAATACGTTTAGATGCATTGTCTACTAATGCAAGTTATACATGGCAATTAATGTCTGTAAGCGGACAAAAATTAATAAGCCAAAAAGTAGAAGGCGCAAATGTAACAGTGGATATCTCAACCCTATCTGCAGGGGTTTATTTTTACAATATTACAGATACCGATGGTACACTTTTGCAAAAAGGTAAGATATCTGTTCTTAAATAATTTTGATCTTATACCAATAAAAAAGGGTAGCAACTGCTACCCTTTTTTATTGACCATATCGGCATACTGCATTTTTATCAACCCGTCTGCAAGCCCTACTTTAGGTACATATATTTCGTCAGCATTTGCCCATCGCATAACCGATAAGTATATCTGTAAGGCGGGCACAATTACATCAGCGCGGTCGTCTCTAAAGTTATACAAGTGCTTTCTTTCTTCAACAGTACTACTGCTTAGTTCTTTATAATAATCTTTCAATAGTTCTATGGTAAGTGGCTTGCCTTCTTTCTTTTTAGATATAGAAAAGATCTTATTGATATTACCACCACTACCTATGGCCTCAACAGGCTGGTAATCTTTTAGGTGTGTTTTAATATACCACTTCATATGCTCCCATTGCTCCTCTTTAACATTATCGTGTAGCAAACGTATGGTACCTATATTAAAGGATTCTTTAAAGATGGTTTGCCCATTGGCAAATAGCGTTACTTCGGTACTACCGCCACCTACATCTATATATAGATAAGACTTGTTATCACTAAGCTTTTCTGCAATATGTGTTTCGTAGATAATGTTAGCTTCTTCCTGTCCGGTAATGATCTCTATGTCAATATCGGCTTCTTTTTTTATTTCAGCTAGTATCTCTTGGCCGTTTTCTGCATCCCTCATGGCCGATGTAGCACAGGCTCTGTAGCCGGTTACTTCATATATGTCCATCAGTAGTTTGTAGATCTTTATAGTGTCTACAAGCTTCTTTCGTTTGCTATCAGTGATATGTCCTTTAGAAAATACATCAAACCCCAGACGAAGTGGGATCCGTAAAAGTGTAAGTTTAGTATAGTCAACGGTACCGTCTTTGTATATGGATACTTGGTTGATCAAAAGCCTTGCAGCGTTAGACCCTATATCAATTGCAGCTAATATCAATCTTTATATTGTTTGGTATACAGATACTCGTAGATGGCCTCTTGTGCTCTTACAATCGTTTCATCTACATCTCTTTGAACATACTGATTTGTTTGTTCATTATCTAATATACGGGCTTTTACATTTCCAGACAGCTGAATGTTCAAAATATCTATCAGTTCTTGCTTAATATCAGGATCTAATATAGGACAAGCGGCCTCTACTCTATGGTCTAGGTTTCTTACCATCCAGTCTGCTGAGGAAATATATACCTTCTCTTTACCGCCATTATGAAATACAAAAACACGAGCATGCTCCAGATATTCATCAATTATACTAATAGCACGCATCTGCTTCTTGAAAGCTTTTTGGTCTGTATAGGCGCAGCAGCTACCTCTGATAATCAGATTGACATCTACACCTACTTTTGCGGCATCATATAATTTGCCAATAAGGGTTTCGTCTACCAGGCTGTTTAGTTTTATCGTAACTCTTGCTTCTTGTTTCTTTTTTGCGGCTGCTATCTCTTTATCTATAAGCTCCATAAATGTTGCACGCATATTGTTTGGAGAAACAGGTAGGGTCTTGCATTTATTGAGCGCATCAAAGTTTGGTGTAGGCGCACTTAAGAAATTGAAAATGCGATTGATATCTGCTATAATATTTCTATTCGTTGTTAGTAAACAATGATCCCCGTAATAGCGAGCGGTATTTTCATTAAAGTTTCCTGTAGATACAAAAG
>CAZPDA010000295.1:0-2876 GCA_964585115.1 uncultured Flavipsychrobacter sp. | reverse complement strand
CAGTTTATATATATACTTTAATACATTTTGACATAACTAAGACAAAAACGAGCTATATATAGCTCGTTTTTTGTGTTTACTTTGTAAGTAAAGCCGTTCACTTACGTCAAAGCTCTTATGCAGTATTTGAAAACTGCAGAAAAGAATGAATAAGGCGTACTCAATTATTTTAGTTTTTATAGCCTCTCTTTTGGTGAGACATGATTTAATGGCTCAGGGCTGCTCTGATGCAGGTTTTTGCACCATAGGTGCTATGAAGGCTGGCACCAATACTACAAAAAACAGTAGCATTGGTCTATCATTTGGCATAAATGGTGGCGAAGAAGGAACAAGTATATTCATACCTCAAATAGAACTAACTAAAAAGCTTGGCAAAAAAGGTTTTCTGGAAGCCTACATTCCATTTGTAATAGCATCTGGAGACCTTGGCGATAATGCATCTATTGGAGATTTGATACTAACATACACAAGACAAATACACCGTGAAAAAAGCATAGTTATTAATAGTACTATTAGTACACGTATAAGCACAGGCAATGCAGATGCTACCGATAACAATATGGCTTTGCCAATGCCCTACCAAAGTAATTTGGGTACTACCGACCTAATACTAGGCTTAAGTGCCAAATGGAGAAAACACCTAAGTGCTGCCGTTGGTTATCAGCAACCTATTATACAGTATAACAAAAATGACTATCTGCCTGCAAACCTATCAGGCAATGCTACTGGAGACTACTTTGCATCAAGACAACTGGAAAGGAAAGGCGATGTGCTTTTAAGAATACAGGGACACATCTCTATCAAGAAATTTGGAATTGCCGCTGGTCCATTGTTTATCTATCATTTGGGAGAAGATATTGTAACGCTTTCTAATGGTTCGGAACTATCCTTAACCGGTAGCGATGGACTTACCCTTAATATTACTGCCAATGCCTACTATCAGTTCAAGAACTGGCGTGCCGATGTTTCTGTAGGGACACCGACAATTGTCAGAGATTCAAGACCTGATGGTCTTACTCGCTCCTTTACACTTGTGCCGAGAATAACGTACAACTTTAAAAAATAGGTAAACAAACAATTATGAAAAAGACACTACTTACACTTTTAGCATTGGCCTCTTTAAGTACAGGCTATTCGCAGCAAGTACCACAAGCGGTAGTTGTAGAGCACTTTACTAATTCACACTGCGGAGTTTGTGCCAGTAGAAATCCAGGCATGTTCAACACACTTGCAGGGTTACCTGATGTAATACATGTAGCCTACTACCCTAGCGCTCCATATTCTGCCTGCCAGATCAACCAAATGGCTAAATCAGAGAATGATGCGCGTACTAATTACTATGGTATATATGGTTCTACTCCAAGAATTGTAGTTCAAGGGGCTGCAGTTAGCCCAACCACTAACTATTCTGATGCAAACCTATACACACAACATCAAGGTAAGCTGTCGTCATTCGAAATGAACATGAGTGCTTGGCAAAGCTCAGCTACTACAGCTGATATTACACTTACAATTAAGAAAGTAGATACCAGCAGCCTTACTAACGTTCAACTATATGGCGTATTGGTACAAGACACATTCTACTTTACAGCGCTTAACGGTGAGGACTACCACTACGACCTACTAAGAACCCCTATTTGGGACCCATCGTCTGAAGCTATAACAGCGCCTGCCAATATTGGCGACTCAATAGTGATGACCAAAACAGTGAATATCCAGTCTAGTTGGGGAGATGCAAGTAGCCTATATGCAGTAGCAATATTGCAACAGAATAACAAAGAACTAATACAAGCAACAACTTCAAACAAAATCCAGCACACAACTAGTACTAGTAATATTTCTTCAAGCAAAAAGGTAAATATCTACCCCAACCCAGCTAACAATGTTATAACAATTCAGGGCATAACAAACTACCCTCTAGAAGTAACAATATCTAATATAAGCGGCAGCGTTTTATCGAAGCAAGTGATCACATCTGCTGGTCAAACTATCAATGTGTCATCACTAAATAATGGACTATACCTTGTAAACATAGCTAATGATCAAGAAGCCATAACAAAGAAGTTTATCAAACAGTAAATGAACATATATTAACCTGCCTCTGTCTGTATTGCAGGCAGAGGTAATTCGTTAAAGTATTCTGAAAAAATCTTTCTATCTATCTCATTCGTATTTTTGTAAATAGAAGAGAAAAGCAGTAAGTTGTACTTTTATAATGTCAGTTCAGAAAATCATCAATAATACCTTCGCTGAGTTATCAGATGCAATAGCACAACTTACAGACGAAGCATATACTAAACCCGGAAAACACTTGTCCGGTGCTACTATAGGCCAACATACTCGCCATGTTATTGAGCTGTTTCAATGCTTGATAAATGGATATGAGTACGCAGATGTGAACTACGAAAAGCGTGAACGAGACCTAAATATTGAGAATAATAAACACCTTGCAATATCCCTACTCCAACAAATAGAAACTGACATTCACAAAGCAGATAAAGAAATAATTATAACAGCCTGCTTTGGGGGTGGTGAAGAAATCAAAATAAATAGTAACTTTCTTCGGGAATTGGTTTATAACTTAGAGCACACTATACATCACATGGCTTTGATCAGGGTGGGTATAGCCGAACTTTCTGAGATTACATTACCAGATACATTTGGAGTAGCTCCATCTACTATAGAATATCGTAGGATATGTGCACAGTAACATTTTTGCCATATAAAGACAAGGTCTTTTTAACTGCAAATAGAGACGAACAAACTACACGACTGGCATCCGCGCCACCAGCGGTGAGAGACGTGAATACGGGAAAGATAGTATACCCTAGAGACGGAGAAAAAGGTGGTACTTGGGTAGGTATACACAATAATGG
>CAZPDA010000294.1:0-2942 GCA_964585115.1 uncultured Flavipsychrobacter sp. | reverse complement strand
AAACTTTGTTAAGTACAAAGCAATGAAATCTTTGAATTCAACATAATAATCTACTTCTCTTAACAGTAGAATAACATAAAGTGTTGTAGCACAGGGGGGAGGGGGGCTGTTGTGACTGAGGGGCTACATTAATCAAGCACGGGTTGCCCTTTGCTCGATTTTTGATAGGCTAAGTGCGCACTAAGTTCTCTTATAGAGTTGTTTTGCTCACTATCGCAGCTGATAAGTACTACATCAAATTCAGTAGTGTCTTTAAAGTAAGACAAGGCTTTATCTGCATCTTTGAATATTTGATAATACTCTAGGAAGTAGCTTTTATGCAATGCATCAGCCGGTGCTATTGCAACACACTCTATAACGCCCATAGCACGGTACTCTCGGCAAAAAGGCTGCCCGGTAAGGTATTGATACTCTGCAGCAGTCTCTTTAGCTTCTTTAAATGAAAGTGCGTTATCCAATTGTTTCCTTTTTATTAAATGAACGTTATGCTAAAGATAGTACGATGGTAGCAATTGAAAAAGCAATAGGGAGAAAATGAACGTAGATAATTTTGCAGAGTAGGTATAGGGCAGTTATAGCGATGCAAAACTAAAAAGCCGGATGCTGATGCACCCGGCAAATATTTTTAGATGTTGCTATTAAATTGAGTTGTTGTAGCTTATTTCAGCTTACACTCATATGTGCTCAAGCTATCAATAGCATTGTTTACTTTATCTTGATAGTCTTCACAAAAACGACTTGCCTCTGTCTTTTTATTAGACTTTAGCTCCATAACACCGTTATTAGCAGAATTATTAGGATCCACGCACTCACACTCATATACTTTAAGACAAGAGGTAAGGCTGATACATGCAATGGCAACAAATAATAATTTCTTCATCTTTTTGATTTGTTTTTTACGTGGATAGACCTCGCTGAGGTATATCGGCAGATAAAGGTAAAAAAAACTGTTAAAATCCGAGAATTATAGTGCTAAAAATGACACTAAACAGATTTTTCTACTACAAGTTAATTGATGTTACTTAGACAGGTCGCACTCATAAGCTCTGCCATACTTGTTTGCAGTATCTGCAAAGTTGCTACAGTAGAAGAATGCCTGTCCTGATGTGGGTAAATTATAGATAATAAAAGTATCGGCAAGGCTACCCGTTGGGTCTGTGCACTTACAAGTATAATTATGGCTATCTTTTTTACAAGCTTGTAATATGCAGCTTATTGTAATGACAGCCATTGCCGCTAATAGTATTTTTTTCATAACTGCTCTCTCTCTGAATGTTGGCAAATGTAGCAACTTATCTTTTGCTTAGCCAATAGATGTTTGTAGTGATGGGTATATACAGCGCTAGCTGTGTGCCATGTTGTATCTCTCGCCCAAAGTCGGTAATGCGTTCTTGCTCGCCCGTTACAGGACCTACTGCTACGGCAAGCTCTACATTTACCTTTACCCTATTACCTATATTGAAGTTGAGCCCGCCATGCAGCTCCGGCATTATAGCGGTAAGGTTGCTCCAGGGCTTGTTGGTAATAAGCATGCCTTGCACTCCGCCACCGGCATACAGTAGTTTGCTGCGCTTGCTAAGGATACGGTTGTAAAAGATGCGTGCGTTGTAGAAAAGGTCTATCTCAGAGCCATCGTAGGGGTCTTCATTTTCCAGCTGCTCTTCAGATGATACTGTAAGGAGTGAAGCAGAGACACCATAAGCGCCTATACCTGCGGCAATGCCAATATTGCTTCGCCCAAAGCTATACTGATAGTTGAGCCCTGTGCCCATAGATACTATCGGCATGCCGCCAAAGTGCATGCCAAATCTGCTCTGTGCATTGGTTGTGCAGCAGAGGCTTACTGCTAATAGTAGGGTAATAAGTGGTTTCATATAGATACTGTGGTTTTGTAAAATACACTTGCAGAAATTGTGCCAAGTGTTGCTTACATCATAATACTGCCCGTAGGTTTTAGTGCTTCAGGCAATGTTTCTTCGTCTAGCATATCCTTCAGGTCTATCTCTATAGTGCGACTTAGTGATGTTATGGGCACATCATTAGCATTCCCTTCAAAGGGGTTTTCTGTGCTTTCGCCGATCTTTTCCATAGTAGTAAATACCCAAGCTACCAGTGCACTAAATGGTATGGTAAGCCATATCATCAGATGATGGTGTGTTATAAGTTCTCTAAAGGCATTGAGCATACCAAAGGGTAGCATTATAACAAATAGGCGGATGAAGAACAGGTTTAGTGTAGCATATTGGCGTGGGTATGGGTAGTTCTTTATACGTTCGCATTTGCCTTGCTGTGTGTAAAAGTCTACAAGCATGCGTTCCATCTCTACATAGCGATAGTTCTCTATCAGTCCTTGTTCGCTCAGTTCTTTCAGTTGTTTTGATTGCAGGCTGATGAGTTGTGTTGCTCGGTTTACCTTTCCTGCTACATAGTCTGCCTCTTCGTTGCTTATGTGTTGCTTTAGCTCATCAATTAGTTTCTCAGACTTGCATTCCTGTACGTTGAAGTGACTTTCACGAAACTCTACATTATGGGGTTGTGCCATTGTCTCCCAAGCGCGCGGCTCACGCAGTTGGTAGCGTAGGGCTGTTAGCCAGCCTATATGACGGTATACTAATTGCTTACTTATAAGTTTGCGTTCATCTTCACTAATAGGGTTTTGTGGAGTGCTGCGTATAAAGTCTTTTGCCATTATAGCCCAAGATCGGCTGCTGTTTACTATAGCACCATATATTTTGCGTGCTTCCCAAGCACGGTCGTAAGTGGCATTATTTCTAAAACCTACTATAAAGGCTGCTGCAGTACCCAACACTGCTACCGGTTGCCAAGGTATGGCTAGCCAGTGCCAGCCCAATAGCTCATACAGAGCAGTAGGTACTACTGCCAGTAGTGTGAGTACATAAATATCTCTTCTGGTCCAGAAGAGTAGCTCTTTTAGCTTATAG
>CAZPDA010000293.1:0-2945 GCA_964585115.1 uncultured Flavipsychrobacter sp. | reverse complement strand
CTTCAATTGATTATCTATATTAACGATAACAGGGTTGGTTTCTTTATTCGTCAATAGCAACCTTTCGCGCTCGCTTTGCAACGAGTTGTACTTACCTACCAATGCAGCAAAAGTAGGGTCTTCCGTTACTAAGCTAGAAGGCACCACGTGATACTCATTCCTATTATTACGTAAATATTTGCTTAAGTCTTCAGTAACTGAAAGCTGCACCTCTTTGGTAGTAAGCTCTTTAGTATAAGAGCTGGTATATTCTAATAGCTGTTTAGACTGCTCTCCTACGTCTGTTAGTTTATTTTGTTCCTTATATAGCTGTATATCTTTCTCCACACCGGTAAGGTTTTCACCTACTGATTTCAGACGCTCATCAATAAACTGTATCGTGCTGGTAGCTATTCTATTTCTGTCATCAATATTATCCTTCTTATATACTTCTATCAGTTCGTTTACAATGTCTATACCACGTTCAGGGATCTGATCCAGTATAGTAATGATAATACTGGATGCACGCTTATCAGGCATAGCCACGTTCACCGAGTTTAGGTATCCTGAGATTAGCTGTGTAGGAGATGTGATTATGAACTCATACTCTTCAGTAGTTTTCGGCTCAAACTCACTTTTATTGATAACAACAACACCTCTTGGTATTTTTATGGTATCGCCCCAGTTTGCCTCATATCGTTCATTATCATTTTTTACGACAAGGCCGCCATCTTTATTGATCTTAACCGTATAGCTTATTCGATCCCACTCCTGCAATGTTTCACCAATATAGTCGGCTACTATGGGGCTGGCATTGTATAGTTCTGTTTTCTTTACTCTACCAGTAACATAATACCTTTCATTAAGATTTAGGTGCTCTATCACCTTATACATTAAGGTACGGCTCTTTAATAGGCGTATTACATTATTCGCATCATTATTATTACTAATACCCAGCCCTTCAAATAGCATTTTGTCTGTACTATTGCTATACTTATTCTCAACTACTGCTATCTCTGCAGATATTTGATAAGTAGGCTTGGTATACCTTAGATATAAGTTTCCTAATACTAAGCATACGATAACACTGATCACAAACCATGGCCATACCCCAATGATGGTAGTGATGATCCAACGAATGTTGAACATATTATCATCTGATTGGTTCTTAGCAGTTGTAGTCGTATTATTTCTGTTAAGATCTTCCATATAGTATTTAGAAAAATTGTAAAGGTGTGTACTTACTTATGCTTACGAAAACTAGTTTCTGTTCAAGTTAACTATCAAAATAGCTACAGTGGTCATTGCGGTTACTGTAGATAAAGCCAGTTGATACACCCTCAACTTATGCTCGTTTGCCTGAGATGCTTTTTGTTTATTTGGCGCTACATATAGCACATCGCCTTTCTTCAGATAGAAGTATGGTGACTGGAAAAAGTCTGTTTTATTAAGGTCGAAGTTGACGAACTGCTTGCCATCTGCAGTTTCTCTGATAAGGATGACCTTATCTCTCTTGGCAAATACAGAAAGGTCTCCTGCCATCCCAAGAGCGTCTAATACGTTTACCTTTTCGTTATCCACTCTATAGTGACCGGCTCTGTTCACCTCTCCTAAAACGGAGATCATAAAGTTCACACAACGAACATTTACGATAGGCTCATTAAAATATTTCTTCGATGCCAGTTTTTCTATTTTTTCGCTTGCCTGAGATACTGTTAATCCCACTACATTTACTTTACCAATAAGAGGCAGGTTGATCTCACCGTTTTCGTCTACTACATATCCCTCAGGTGCTTTTTCTAATTTAGAAGTTGGGTTGGCGAAAATTTCATTGGTTTCAGGATTTAACGTCTGAACCGTAACCTGTAATACATCTCTTTTTTGAATAACAATATTCTCGTAGTCAACTTTTGGGATATTAACTACCTCTTTATTATCTAATGTATCTACAATACCCGTGAAATAGGTAATTTTTTGAGTGTTAGCGCAAGATGACGCTAATAATAATATGGCGAAAGAAAATAGTAAAAATGAGTTCTCAAAAACTTTTCTCATACGATAATGTTATAAAATACAGCGATAACGTATTGTTAGTCAAACATTTAAAGAACCCAAATAATGATATTTATCGCTAAATAACATTATAAAATTCTCGTATTTATCCCGTTTGTATTTAAAATTGTCGGCAAATTACTCAGAATTTTCCAAACCCCCGCCAAAAGGTCAATTATTGCCGCTTAGAATTTATAGTTAATTAATATTGGCATTTTCGTTTCATAAATAGATTCTATCATATATAGAACTACTCATAGAAAATAAGTTAGCTAAATACCACTAAGCTTTAAACTCTTTATACGCCCATCCTGTATATGGTATCGCTAGTAGCAACAACCATGCCGTGCTTTGCAGAGTCAGACTATATATAATCAGAACCAGCAATATTAAATAGATCGGATAGAATAGCAGCATGCCGGCAAACAGAACGGAGTCATAGAAAACGGTACCCTTCGTTTTCTTACGTACGAACTTCTTAAGCACACCATATAGTGGATAGTGCAATATAAAACCTAGAAGTGCAGGCAATGCCAGTAAGACTTTGAAATAGGCCGGTCTTTTTTCAGTCCACTGTACCGCATCTCTGGGTAGTAATTGTTGGGATATTTCTTCAGTGAGGTCGGTATTTAGTTCCTGATAGAATTTTGCAGGGCTATCTAAAGTATATTTAGTTTTTTCAATACATGGGGCAAAATGTACCTCTACTTGCTTGGGTAGCTTATCAAAGGAACGGTAGCTTACACCCGTAGGCTGTATTAGCATATCATCTATTTGATGTTCTTGCCACGCCATCCAAGCGAGCCTTCCTGTCCCCTTCTTTAATGGCCGCAAGCCCCAGTCATTTTCAGATATCCCTTCGGAAAAGATCAACACACAACCATTATTCTTTAATATCTCTATACATCTGCTAA
>CAZPDA010000292.1:0-2948 GCA_964585115.1 uncultured Flavipsychrobacter sp. | reverse complement strand
CAAATTTATATAAAAATAAACTAACTTATCATGACGGCACTAATAATTTAAAAAAGGTAACCAACGACAAATATCACCATAAGAAATCTCTAATAGGTACTGTCGGCCAATTACAAAAATCAGGCAAATCCAACACTGTTTGTATTAGTGATGCAGACTTTATTACAAACGACAAAATATTAAAAAACACTACTTGCAAAAGTATATTTGAATTCATACATCAGTTCATCTAACCTTTCACTTTCCACCTTTATTAGTGCTCTCACCAACACACCATAAGTACAAGTAAAACACCAGCACACGTAGCAACAAAAAACATTACCCTCCCCCTAAAAACCAAAAACAAACGGAAACAAACCGAAACAAAAAACATACAACTCTCTTGTCATCCCGCACTTAGCCTGCCCCGGCACCTCGGGGAGGAGTGCTAACGACGTGGCAATCTCAAGACAACGCCAATAAACATTAAGGAGATTTCTCTCTCCGTTCGAAATGACGAATAACTATTAGGCTTTACACTCGCAGTGACGAGAGCGAAAAAGCTCGGCAGCACAGTAGCACCACAGCCGCATCATCGCAGCCCCAATGCTCACCCCGTCATTAATTAGCGCCTAAGTGTCTTTGGCTCTTTGGACAAGCAAAGAAAGAAGCATTGAAAACTCAAAAAGAAAAAAGTAAAACTAAAAACACCCACCTCACACCATCCCCTTCAGGGGAACGAGGGGCGAATAACTATTAGGCTGTACAGCATGACATATACTATGTAGCCCCGCTAGGAATCGAACCTTAACCCGCCTTAGCTTGCAATACTTTTAGTAAGATATTCAGCATTTGCTGTGGTACAAAGGGCTTGTTCAGTATGTCGTGTACGTTTAGTTGGGCAAGCCTTTCTTTTGCCTCCTGCATTATATCTGCGGTGAACACCACTATATGCACATCAGGATAAGTACTGCGTATATGCGCCGCCAGCTGAAAACCATCCATCTCGGGCATGTGCAGGTCTACCATGGCTATATCGTATTCTTTGTGCGGCATCAAATCCAGTGCTTGTACACCATTGCTTGCCGTGTCGGGCTTTATGCCAAAGTGTTCCAGCTGTTTGGTAGCTACCAATATGTTCACGGGGTTATCTTCTACCAATAGCAGGTTCATCTGCCCAAAGGCTTCTTTATATTCCTCGTGGTTGGTAATGTTTCTATCCTTGCCCTTATTGCCGTTCTTAGGCAGGTCAAAGGTCAGCTCAAACCAAAACTCCGTACCCTGACCCTCTTTGCTACTTATATGTATCTCGCCTCCATGCAGGGTCACCAGTCGCTTAACTATGGCAAGCCCCAGCCCTGTACCCGACTGCTTGCGGTTGCGCTCCTCATGCACTTGCTGAAACTGGTCGAATACACGCTGCTGATGCTCCTCCGGTATACCAATACCCGTATCGCGCACAGAGAAGCGTATGCTCACGGTATCATCGGTCTGTGTCACTCGTTTTATAGATATATACACGCCACCCTCTTCGGTAAACTTGATGGCATTGCTCACTAGGTTGTTCAATATCTGCCCCAGGCGTACGGGGTCTGCTACTACGGCATCAGGCACATGGTCGCCCACCTCTACGTTTAGCTTCACACCCTTATCACCTGCAAACTCTTTGAACTGTAGCTTTATACTATCTGCCAGCTGACGAACGTTCACCACATCCATTATCAGCTCCAGCTTGTCGCTCTCTATCTTATTCAGGTCTAGTATATCGTTCACCAATTCCAACAAGTGATTGCTGGAGAAGATAAGATTACCTACCAGCTCTTTCTGCTCCTCAGTATGGTTTAGCCCCAGCAGATTGGCTATACCAATGATGCCATTTAGCGGCGTACGTATCTCATGGCTCATGATAGATAAGTAGTTCGTATTAGCACGTGCTGCACGCTCTGCCTGTTCCTTTGCTGCTATCAGCTCTTTGCGCGATTGCATTGCGTCAGAAATATCCCTCACTGCGCCGCGCAGCTTAACCACTTGCCCGTTTTCTACTATTGGCACACCATACACATGTATATATTTACCGCTTGGGGTGCGCATTACCACATCGTAGGGTTCTTGTTTTTCAATGGCATTTTTCACTAAGCGTTCTAGCTCTTTACCATCACTTTCTATATAAAGGTTCACTACATCTTCATATACGATTTTAGAGCCTACAGGCTTGTTATAAATACGGTATGTCTCATCTGTCCAGTAGATATATCCAGTATCTACATCAAAATCCCAACCGCCTGTTTTGCTTATACGCTGGCTATCTTCCATTAGCGAATTGCTGCGCTCTAGCTTAGCTCTTGTTTCAGCAAGTGCACGATCTTGTTTTACTTGATCTGTCACATCGCGTATCAGTAATATTATGCGCACGTCTTGCATTGCTTGCGAGTGCTTGTAAACGTTAGCACGCACACGATAATGCTTATCTATTGAGGGGTCTAAGTGCTTGTAACGTAGCTCTTGCTCTTTTCCTGATGTCAACACCTTGTTCACCAACTCAGACATAACAGGTGCCAACGGGCCCATTACATCAGCTATTGTGCGACCTAAAAACTCGCTCTTAGGCAAAAAGAGTACAGACTCATCTCTTACCCATACATTTTGAAATGTTTGAGCAGCGTCAATGGTAAAAACGATATCATCTAACGAAGCTATAAGAGCCTGAAGGTCGTCGTTCTGATATTCAATATTGGGGGTGTTGTTTGCCATAGGTTGATTGTTCTCTATTGCAGGGGTATATGCCCTCTATAGGTTTTAAAGTTACGCATAGTCCTCACAATTCGCAATAAGGCAGATAGGAGATAACAATCACTAAGACAATCCACTCAGACAGAGCATATAAAGCAGGATACATCCTTGTATAAAGTAGCTTTTTGCCACCGGCTCACCACCACGCATGAAGCACCGGTTGCGTCGCACACTGCAGC
>CAZPDA010000291.1:0-2974 GCA_964585115.1 uncultured Flavipsychrobacter sp. | reverse complement strand
GTATATAGAGGATATGATAAAAGAACTTTTCCTAACTCTAGAATAGGTACTCCTAAAGGTGATATTGATGACTTTTACACAAGAGGTTTTGATCTTAGCGGTATGACTTCCGGAGACTGTAACTTAAACTTTATGTCTTCAGGTGCACTTCGTAATATGATATATACGGGTAACCCTAAGAAGTTAATTACGGATACGCTTGAGATTTGGTATTCTACTACTTGTGGTTCTTCATGGATAAAAATGGAAACGCTTACAGGTAGCGATATAGCAAATAAAGGGCACGTAAATATTGAATATGAGCCACTATGGATGGGTGACTGGAAGTTGCAAAGCATTAATATACCTGCAGCTGCTCGTCAAAATAGAGTTTATTTCCGTTTCCGTTTCAAACCAGGTGTTGACAATACATTCTTGCAACAAGGCGTTGGTAATAACTTCTACATTGATCGTATCAACATTAGTAACTTCCCTCTTGGAGTTAATACGCTGGTTGGTAATGAGAATAACATAGCTATTGCTCCAAACCCTACTACAGGAAGTGCTTTTGTCGTGATAAAAGATGTTAAAGAGCAAACTGCTCACATCCAAGTGACTGATATTACAGGTAAGGTTATTTACCGTACTCAATCAGCACTTAACGGTAGCATAACCAGAGTAGAGATTCCGGCTTCTGCTATAACTGTTAAAGGTATCTACATGGTACAAGTTGTAACAGGTGATAATACTCATACTGAAAAGCTAGTAGTACAATAATAAGTACTTAACTATAGTTAAAACAAGCACTCTGACACAGAGTGCTTGTTTTTTTTAGAGAAGGTTTTAATATCTTCACATCAGATATCTGCTATCAGATAAAGTAAATTAGCTCACGTAATTATGCACGACGGTTCTATAGTTTCTTTAAGACACGCAAACATATATCAAGGCAAAAACCTGATACTTAACGACATTAATTTTGAAGTAGGTAAGGGTGAGTTCGTGTATATGATAGGTAAGACCGGTACTGGTAAGTCTAGTCTGTTAAAAACACTATATGGCGACCTATACTTGCGTGAAGGTGAAGGCTTTGTTGCAGGCGTAGACCTAAAAAAGCTGAAGTGGCAAAATATCCCCCAACTTCGTAGAAATCTTGGTATTGTATTCCAGGATTTTAGATTGTTGACAGATAGGAATGTTCATGACAATCTTGAGTTTGTTTTGAAGGCAACGGGCTGGACAGATAAGATGCTGATAAAGGAGAAAATAGAGAATGTGCTTACCAAAGTAGGGCTTCGTAGTAAAGGGTTTAAAATGCCTTATGAGATGTCTGGTGGTGAGCAACAGCGTGTTGATATCGCTCGAGCTTTGCTGAATAATCCTAAGCTTATTTTGGCAGATGAGCCTACTGGTAATCTAGACCCGGATACTCGTGATGAGATCATGCAGTTACTATTTAACATTAATAGAGATTACAATACTGCATTCATAATGGCTACACACGATTATAGCATTATACATAAGTTTCCTGCCCGTGTAGTAAGAATAGGACAAGGGAAAGTAGAAGATGTCCAAGTGTCAGGTTTGAACCAATAACTACTTTTTGACCATTTTTACTAAATGCTTGCCTAAGCTATTAGTGTAGAGAATAGGTAGTAGAAGTATAAATAGAGGGTTAAGCTTACGTAATCTGCTATATGCTTTTAACTCGCCTCTGCGCATTTTCCATTTATTACTACTAGCTCCTCCTTTAGATAGTATTGGTCTGCCTAGCTGTGTAAGAGGTATGTCTATAAAGAATGCCTTATGCTTATATGTTATTCTTAGCCATAGGTCATAGTCTTCCATGTATCTCATAGAGTGCTCAAATCTAAATTCAGGCATATTTCTCATAACAACACATGGCGTAGCAGCAGGATTGCTTCCTAAGAAGCGGATAAACGGCATCTTGTATAGTGTAGCACCTTCTGGTATGTTTATTTTGTTGATGTCTCCTAATGTATAGCTATGGAACAGGAAGTCTATATCCGGCTTCGCTTCAAGAACGTTCTTAAGTAGCAGCAGTTTGTTAGGGTGCCATATATCGTCATGGTCTAAGAAGGCTATATAGTCTCCGATAGCTTTATCCATACCTTTGTTTCTGGCATTAGATACGCCACTATTATTTACAAGTTGTATATAGGTTATTCTCTTATCGTTATAACTATTTACTAGCTCAGATATATTCTGCTTGCTTCCGTCTTCTACTATTATTATTTCATAGGCAGGGTAGCTTTGATTAAGACAGGATTCTAACGTTGTCTTAAAATGCTCTCCCGAATTATATACCGGTATTACTACACTAAACCTTATTTGTTGTTCCTTCTGCACGCTTATTTGTTAAATAGTTTTCGATATACACTTAAAAGCCTCACTTCCTCATTCTGCCAGCAGTATTCTTCTCTTGCTTTCAGACAGTTTTGCTGCATCTTTTTATACTGTCCCTCATCTTCTATCATCTCATTAAGAGCTGTTGCAATATTCTTAGGTGTTACGTCCTTTATCAGTTTAGCTATCTCAAATTGCTCATTTATACGCTCGTATTCAGGGTAAGCAACGCATAACTGAGGTACGCCATTGTGCATGTAATCAAAAAAACGATTAGCTAGTGACAATTCATTACTCCTGCTGGTAGCTACAAAAAGTGTAATACCCACATATGCTTTAAGCGTGTATGCTCTTAACTGGTCCGGAGGTATGTAGCCTTTAAATATCACTTTGTTTTCAAGCCCTAATTTTTTTGTCAGTGCTTGCGCTTCGTCAAAGTAATTACCCTCTCCGCAGATGATGAGTTTTGTATTTACATCTACCATTGCAGCTATCAGTTCGTCAAAACACCTGCCATGGTTTACAGCACCTTGGTATAGTATATATTTATCTTTTTTTTCAGGTATCTCTAATGGCTTAAGTACGGTCGCATTACGTACTATCTCGTAGTTCACACCATACATTCTTC